>NZ_JAFOIN010000092.1:0-160805 GCF_017421385.1 Ruthenibacterium sp.
AGCAGATCTGCTTCTGGCTGACAGGCCCTGCCTGACGGCTTGAAGCCGTATGCTCTCGCGAATCAATGAGCAGGGTGATCCGTGCTTTTCGCGGCTGTTGCTGTTCAGAGAAATGCCGCTTGTGAATTGTGCGGTGTTGCCTTAGAAAATACGTACAAAAGGGTCCCGTATTCTGTGTATGTTCTGTCCGCAAAGTACCGCGTGCAGCATGAAAACGAAGCCGCGAACCTGCTTTTGGGCGAACGCAATGCTTGTTTTGCCGAAAAAGTCGAATTTTAAACATTCGCAATGTATTCTGCAATAATTAAATATGACGTTATATATTCTTCATGAAAAAGTGTGTTTATGTACCGCGCCGTGCGGCGGGGTAGCATCCACTACCGAAAATTTCCGCGCGCCGCAGATGACACCGTCCAAAGAGTCCGGATCGCTGGAGCAGTGGATGAGCTCCACAGTCTCGCCCTGTTCCTCAAGATGGGCCGCGATGCGCCGCAGCAGGGTAGATTTGCCGCAGCCTGGGCCGGCCTTCAAAAGGGCCGAGGTCTGTGTTTCCGCATCTTTTACAACTTGTGTGTAATAACTGGAAAAACCGGTGGGGGAAAGCGCTCCCAAAAAGAAATCCAATTCCTGCTGTTGCATATGCATACACCCCTTTAGTCCATAGTATGTAAATGCTGGGATTTTGACACAAAAACCCGCTGTTTTACAGCGGGTTTGCAGGATAATGCCTGCGCTTCGGTCAATCATAAGTGTGGGTGCACACGGCTTCGATTTTTTCGCGGATGGCGACATAGTCTGCGAAGCTCAGCGGCTTGTTGCCCGGGCTTCGGAGCAGCGCGGCGGGATGGAGTGTGGCGGTGAAGTAAACGCCGTTCTTTTCCACCCACTGGCCGTGCTCTTTCATGACGCTGTAATCCGGACGGATGATGCGCTGCGCGGCGATACGCCCCAGGCAGACGACGATTTTCGGCTTGATCAGCCGGAACTGCTCGCGCAGATAGGGGATGCATGCGTCCCATTCATTGGGCAGAGGGTCCCGGTTTTCAGGCGGGCGGCACTTGACGATATTTGTGATGAACACATTTTTTTCGCGGTCCAGGTGAATCGCTTTCAGGTATTGGTCCAGCAGCTGGCCGCTGCGCCCCACAAAGGGAAGGCCCTGCTCGTCCTCGTTGCGTCCCGGCGCCTCACCGATGAACAGAACTTCGGCGTTGGGGTTTCCCGTGCCGAACACGACGTGGGTGCGGGTGCGGCACAGATCGCACTTTTCGCACACAAGGCAGGTTTGCTTTAATTGCTCAAAATCCATTTTTAATCACCTTTTATTGCTTTATTCTTTTAATTATAGCACATACCCCTTGCGGTTTTAAATGCGGATTGCTAAAATAGTATTGTACCTGGAAGGAGGACTTATAATGAATATTCTTGTGGAAACTTCTGCCCGTCATGTGCATGTAACCGAGGCCGATCTGGAGACCCTGTTCGGCAAAGGATATCAGCTCACTGTGAAAAAAGAGCTTTCTCAGCCCGGCCAGTACGCGTCTAACGAGCGCGTGACGGTTGTCGGCCCGAAGAAGGAGCTTGCCAATGTTTCGATTCTCGGCCCGTGCCGCAGCGCCACGCAGGTGGAGCTGAGCATGACCGATGCGCGCTCCATTGGTATTGTCGCACCGGTGCGTGAATCCGGTGATGTGGCCGGGTCTGCCGGTTGCAAGCTTGTCGGTCCGGCAGGCGAGGTGGAGATCGGCGAGGGCGTTATCATTGCCAAGCGGCATATCCACATGACTCCGGCCGATGCAGCGGCCGCAGGCGTGGCGGACAAGGATATTGTCAAGGTCGTTACAGGCGGCAACGGCCGTAAGCTGGTGTTCGATGATGTGGTCATTCGTGTGAGCGAGAAATTCGCTACGGCTATGCATATCGATACCGACGAAAGCAATGCTGCGGGCGGCCCCAACAGCGGAGAGATCATTAAATAAGAATGCCTGCGTGCAGGCGGGACGCGGCTTTTGCCGCGTCCCGCTTTTTTCTTGCATTCGGCTTGAAAATATAGTATAATATAACCCGAAACACCCGGAGGCGCGGCCGTGGCCACGCATGTCTGCAGTTCCGTATAAAGGCGAAGGTGCGGCGGCCGGGGAGCCGCATCAGAGAACAACCGGACAGGGCGAAGGTTTGTACTGTTCGGCATACAGAGGGCGGGCCCTGTGCGACGGGGCTCCATGAACCATGTCAGGCGGGGAACCGAGCAGCATTAAGTGGCCTGCCTTGTGCGCCGCAGGCAGCCTGTCCTCTGTATGCCGAGCCGTATAACGGGCGTTTAGCGCCGCGTCCTGTCCTGTTTTTTGCCGCATCTTCAAAAGGAGGCCGTGAATATGTACCGTGCGCTTTACCGTAAATGGCGTCCTGCAACATTTGAGGACGTTGTGGGCCAGGCGGGCATTACCACGGCGCTGAAGAACCAGATATTGCACGACAAAGTAGGACATGCCTACATTTTTACAGGCACGCGCGGCACCGGTAAAACGACCTGCGCCAAGATATTCGCCAAAGCAGTGAACTGTCAAAGCCGGAATGGCGCAGACCCTTGCGGACAATGCCCGGTATGTACGGGTATTGACGACGGCAGTGTGATGGACGTTGTGGAAATCGACGCCGCATCCAACAATGGCGTGGACAATATCCGGGATCTGCGGGATGAAACGGCTTACACGCCCAGTGTCTGCACATACAAAGTATATATTATCGACGAGGTGCACATGCTCTCCACAGCGGCGTTCAATGCGCTGCTCAAAATAATGGAGGAACCGCCCAGCCACGTTATTTTTATTTTGGCCACCACGGAGATCCACAAGGTGCCCGCGACGATTCTGTCCCGATGCCAACGCTATGATTTCACCCGCATTGCGCCTCAGGATATCGAGGGCCGTTTGCTGTATGTGGCCGGGCAGGAGAAAATCGAATTGACGCCGGATGCCGCCGGGCTGATCGCGCGGTTGGCCGACGGGGCGATGCGCGACGCGCTTTCCATTTTGGATACATGCGCAGGCGTGACGAACCAGGTGGATGCGGATGTTGTGCGCCGTATGGCGGGCGTGACTGATAAAAGCTACCTGTTTGATTTGGCCGGTGCCGTGGCAAGGAAGGATGCGGCGGGCGCGCTTCGCCTGGTGGCGGAGCTGCGGGAGAAATCCATCGATATCAAGCGCTTGTGCGATGAAATGATCCTGCATTACCGCAATCTGCTGCTTGCCGGAATGTCCGGCGGACAAGGTCTGCTGGTAGGTGTGAGCCCGGAAGAAGAGCGGAAGTATCTGGAGGCTGCGCCCGAAGTTCCTCAGAATGATGCGGTACGCGCCATCAAGATCTTATGCGGTGCGCTGGACAAGATGGGGAAGGGGACCGACGCGCGCATCGAGCTGGAAGTCGCGTTGTTCAAGCTGTGCGAGGATGCGCCGGATATCCAGACGGTTCATCCTGTTGTTTCGCAGCCCTTTGCTGCTGTGCCTGCCGCCCCGCAGCCGTTTGCGGCGGCTTCTGTCTCTGCGCCGGGAGCGCAGTTAAGTGCGGCAGCGGCTTCGGCTGCTGAAACTGCACCGGCGGTTGTGTCCTCTGCCCAAATGCCTGCTTCAGCCGCCGAAGCCAAACCTGTGGCTGTATCCTCTCCGCAGCAGGCACCGAAGAAGGAACCTTCCACGCCGAAGCCGGCGGCACCATCTCTGGCGCCGCCTCCGCCGTTGGCGGACGGTGTGGTACAGGAGCCGTTTGCGGCATGGAAAAAAGTCGTTGCGGCGATGGAGGCCAAGGATCAGCTTTTGTTTGTCTATTTGCGCAATTCCAATGCATTTTATGATGGCAAGCGTGTATTGATCGACGGAAGCGACCTTTTCCTGGAGTATATGCGCAAAAATGACTATTCGGCAGACCTTATCAAAAAAACCATTGCCGAAGTGACGGGCACAAGATATGCCATCGGCCCCTACAAGCGCAAAAGGCAGGAGGAAGAGGCCAGACAGAGTGCCGAAGACGTTCTAAGCCAGCTGGAACGGCAGGGTGTTGAAATAGTTTACGAAAACGAATGATATAAAGGAGAAATCGTAATGAAAGCAAGATTACCGCAGGGGTACGGCAAGCAGAGCCAGCAGCAGCTGATGCAGCAGGTGCAGCAGATGCAGGAGAATATGCGTCTGAAGCAGGAGGAACTGGAAAACACGGAGTACAGCGTCACCTCGGGCGGCGGCATGGTAGAACTGAAGATGACGGGCAAACATCAGGTGACAGGGCTGAAAATCAACCCGGACGTTGTTGAAAAAGATGACGTGGAAATGCTGGAAGACCTGATTGCTGCAGCGGTAAACGAAGCTGTGCGTGTGGTGGACGAAGCATCGGAAAAGGAAATGGGTGCGCTGACGGGCGGACTGAATATTCCGGGGCTGGGTCTGTAACGGGAAGAACGCAGAAGGAGCGAGAATCGCATTATGGGATATAACGCGGCGCCGCTGGAACGGCTGATCGAACAATTCGCCAAGCTGCCGGGCATCGGCCGGAAAGGCGCCACGCGCCTGGCGTATCAGGTGCTGAGCATGGATAAAGAAGAAGCTCTGGACTTTGCCCGCGCCATTGAAGAAGCCCATACGAAAATCCATCGCTGCAGAGTGTGCCAGAATTTTACAGAGGATGAGATCTGCGCCATCTGTACCGGAGAGGCGCGGGACCACAGCGTGATCTGTGTGGTGGAAAACCCGCGGGACGTGACGGCGTTTGAACGCACGCGGGAATATCGGGGGCTGTACCACGTGTTGCACGGGCTGATTTCTCCGATGGACGGTGTGGGCGCAGAACAGCTCTGCATCAAAGAGCTGTTGGCGCGTATTCAGGCAGGCGGTGTAAAGGAAATCATTATGGCGACCAATCCCACGGTGGAGGGAGAGGCGACAGCCATGTATGTGGCGAAGCTTGTCAAGCCTCTGGGTGTGAAAGCCACGCGGCTTGCCTATGGCCTTCCCGTGGGCAGTAATCTGGAGTATGCCGATGAGGTAACACTGGGGCGTTCACTGGCAAACCGCGGCGAATTGTGACGTGTGCGGGCGAAGCACTTGACAAAGGGGCCGCAATCGGGTATTCTATTATCCCACGGCAGGAGGTGACAAAATGGCCGGACAGGAAAACAGCAAGTTGATCGCAGTGAACCGCAAGGCACGTCACGACTATTTTGTCATGGAAGCCATGGAGGCGGGCGTCGAGCTGGTGGGAACGGAAGTGAAAAGCATCCGTACCGGCGCAGTAAATCTGAAGGACTCGTGGGTGGAGATCGACGGCGGTGAGCTGTATGTTTTGGGCATGCACATCAGCCCATATGAGAAAGGCAACATTTTTAACCGGGACCCGGTGCGTAAACGCAAGCTGCTGGTGCATAAACGGGAGATCAAACACCTGCAGGAGCAGCAGAAGCTGCAAGGATATACACTGATCCCCTTGCAGCTTTATTTCAAACGTGGTAAAGTAAAGTTGGAGCTTGGTGTGTGCAAAGGCAAAAAGCTCTATGACAAGAGAGCCGATATGGCGGCGCGGGAAGCAAAACGGGACATCGACCGCGCCATGAAAGAGCAGCGCCGTTAAGGCTGTCATCGAACAGCCTTTTATATGGGGATGTAAAGGTTTCGACGGGGAGAGGAAAGCGAAAGCAGCGGGTAGTGCTCGGGGGACGCACTTAAAACGCCTCCAAAAAAATAGCTAACAACAATAAATTAGCTGTCGCTGCCTAATTAAAGGCAGCTGTCTTGCCCGGCTTACCGCGCGCCGGGGTCAAGGCATCATTTAGCGGTGCACGTGAGCAGCATCAAGCTTTGTTTGCTGCCATGAACTGATGAAGCTACCGAAGCGGCGGCCCGTTTACCGGCCTGCCGATGGGGGAATCCTGTAGGTGAACTGCACCCGGAGATACTAGCGTGGACCTCTTTTCGGACACGGGTTCGATTCCCGTCATCTCCACCATAACTGGACACCAATTTTGACACAATGTGTATCAGAGCGGGTGTCCAGTTTCTTTTTGCAAAGTCCCTGCCATTTAACGAAAGCGGGCACTACGGCGGCCACTCCTTGGTTGCCGTAGTGCCTTTTTGTGTATAAACTTTTTAATTTTTAGAGCTGGATGTTGTGCATAATACGAACAGGTAGAATTATAAGGTCAACGCACTCCTTACGTCCTTTCTGCTCGATTATTCGTATTTGACTTCAATAACCGCTGAGTCACCGCCCAACAATCCCGCCAGTTTCTCCGCAGCCAAGTTAATATGCCCCAGTTTGGTGTAGTTCCAAGTGTTTGAGGAAAAAAACACCACAAGCTGATTACCGGAATACAGCACAATATCTCCCGGCTCGGTGGTCATCTGTACATCATTTCTGGAAAAACTCTGAGGCAGACTGCCCACTTGTTCAAAGCCGCCGTAAATCGTAGTGTTTACTGTAATTGTTCCGTTTTGGGCATAGACGAGCAATTCCTCAACTGTTTCATTATCCTCCCACGAGACATCCAACGCCATACCATTTACGATCATCGTGAGTTCTTTTTCCTGTGGCTCGGGCCCAGGCAGAGTGGTGCTTTTCTCAGATCGCGTAGTTCTCGGCTTGGCGGTGATTTCTGCATGCGACGATATACTGTCTGGAACATACCGCTGCTCAGAGCAGCTGCAGAGCAGCGATACAGTCGCTAACAGCAGACAAAGAAAAATCCGTTCTTTCATTTAAGATATTCCTCAAAAAAACTTTTCAGTTTTTCAAAGGGGATTGCAGTCGGGCTGTCATAGAGGTCAACGTGGTTTGCACCCGGAATGATCATCAATTCCTTGTTGTCTCCGGTCAGCTTTTCATATGCACCCTCGCTGAAATAACGGGAGTGCGCCTTTTCTCCATGCACCAGTAGGACGGCAGACCGAATTTCGCTGGAATACTGCAAAATCGGCATATTTATAAAGGGAAGAGAAGAAGTGACATTCCAGCCACTGCCCGAATTGAGAGAGCGAGGATGGTAGCCGCGCCGGGTCTTATAATAGCTATGGTAATCCTTCACAAACTGCGGTGCATCCTCCGGCAGTGGGGCGACCACGCCGCCGGCAAGAGCGTAGCTGCCGTTTTTGTAGTCCTCGGTGCGCTGGATGTTCATCGCCTGTTTCTTTGCGTAACGGGCATCGGCGGTGTTTTCGCTGTCAAAATATCCATTGGCGCTCACACGAGCCATATCATACATGGTCATGGCAGCGGTTGCCTTAATGCGGGTATCCATAGCAGCGGCATTGACTGCCATGCCGCCCCAGCCGCAAATGCCGATGATACCGATGCGGTCGGGGTCAACATTTTCCTGCACGGACAGAAAATCCACCGCGGCACAGAAATCTTCCGTGTTGATGTCCGGGGATGCCACATAACGGGGACTGCCGCCGCTTTCGCCGGTAAAGGACGGGTCAAAGGCGATGGTCAAGAATCCAAACTCCGCCTGTCTGAGCATACAGCCCGGAAGACTGCTCCTTCACCGCGCCGAAAGGACCGCTGACCGCAATGGCTGAGAGCTTTCCGGCAGCATTTTTTGGCGTATACATATCCGCCGCCAGCGTGATGCCATAGCGATTATGGAAGGTGATTTTCTGATGGTCTACTTTGTTGCTTTTGGGAAAGACCTTATCCCATTCTTGGGTCAATTCTAAATTTTCCACGTTTATACCTCCTTGCCTGACTGATAAGCCTGTTCCAGTGCAGGATGTCCGGCAATATCGCCAACGCTGCTGACACCGCCTGCAAAGATGGTTTCTGCCAATTCACAGCGGTCAAAGCAGTCTACCCAGCCTTGTATCGCCTTGACAGTGCCCTCTACCGTCGCTGCTTCATTCTCCGCCGCCGTTGCCAGAAGATAAGCTTTTGTAAAAGCATAGTCCGTACCGAACAGCGGATTGGCACGATCCAGCATGGTTTTAAACTGGCCGCTGACGCTGTAGTAATAGACCGGAGTGGCAAACACCAGCACATCTGCGTCGTGCATCTTTGCGGCAATCTCCGCCGCGTCGTCTTTAATTACACAATGACCGGCCTTGAGGCAGGCCAGACAGCCTTTGCAGAACCCAATCTGCTTTTCACGAAGCCAGACTGTTTCTACATGGTTTCCGGCATCCTGTGCGCCTTTTGCAAAAGATGTTGCCAGTGTTTCGGAATTGCCGCCTTTACGAGGACTGGAAGAAATAATCAAAACATTTTTACGCATCGAAAAATCTCCTTTTTCCATTGCATCGGTTTTGCATTTCTGCTATAGTTATGGTAATACATAAACCTGACTTTAGGTCAAGATGGATTTGAAAATTTATTTGTAATTTTTTCAGGAGAGCGTATGTATACGATTGGACAAGTTTCAGAAATGTTCGGTTTGTCCATTTCTACCTTGCGCTATTACGATAAACAGGGACTTTTTCCGGAGATGGAGCGAGTATCGGGCATCCGCAAATTTAGTGATACCGAACTTGAAGCATTGAGGGTTATTGAGTGTTTGAAAAAGTCCGGACTGGAAATCAAGGATATTAAGCAATTTATGGACTGGTGCGTGAAAGGTGCATCCACCTACTCCCAGAGAAAGGCACTCTTTGAAAAGCAAAGGGAAACACTGGAGGCGGAAATTGCCCATATGAACCAAGTGTTGGATATGCTGAAATTCAAGTGCTGGTACTATGGGCAGGCATCGCAGGATGGCAGCGAAGATCGGGTGCGGAGCATGATTCCTAATGGTTTGCCGGAGGATGTACGGAAAGCATACGAGAATGCACACCATGATTAAAAACAAACAATTAAAAGAAGCACATACCGTTTGACCCTTGCACACAAGGTTGGAGAGGTTCACATTTGGTGTCAAAAAGAGTCTTTGTTTTTTCACGTGAATTCGAACTTGTGCCGATTGGCGATGGGTTCGGATTGGTTTATTAACGAAGAAAAAATTTTATAAAGTTTACACTATTGAAGTTCAAGCAAAGCTTTCCATAACGGATGGTGCCGCATACCCATAAATGAAAGACATCCTCCGTATTGCTGGAAACCAATAAGCGGCCGCCGGAATCATTCCGGCGGCCGCTTATTAAATGGTTTTCCCATGTGCTTTCACGCGCTTTTAGTCCAGCACAATGGCATGGACGGCTTCGATCAGATCGACTGCGCTGGTACGCGTCACCAGCGACACCGGCGCACCGTCAACCACCGCAAGGCAGTGAGAGCCGTCGTAGCGATACAGTTTAATCTGAACTTCCGGATGATTTTCATTATCCAGATAAACCGTCAGGCCAATCTCTTCTTGCTGCGAGGGCTGCTCGGACGTAAAGCTTTCCGCAACCAAGCCTTCCAGAGCGCTCTGGAACATGGCGATATCCAGCTCTTCCTCGCCATAGAAATATGTGCGATCGTTGCCTTTTTTTTCGGAAGCAATGGTATACTCCGCACCATCAAGAGAAATGTCGATTTGCTCGATGTCTGCAAAGTCTGCGCTGAGCACCTCAAGATGACGAAGAGAGTTGTACGCCGCGGCTGTCAGCGCTTTGTAATCTGCTGCAGATATCTGATAGACGATCTGCGATTCCCCAACCCGCGCGTAAGCCGTAATCTCTTCCTCTTTGCTGTCTGTCTCTCCGTTTTCGACGCTGCTCTCCGCTTCGGTTGTCTCATCCGCTTCGGCCGCAGTCTTTTCATCAGGAGCCCGGCTGATATTCAGCACAAAGGCATCGGAAAAGCTCTCGCCATCTTCGTCTTCCGAAGTGTAGTTCAGCGAAATTGTCAGTTCCGGTGAATCCAGCCCATAGGACTGCAGCTCTTCCTCCGTTGCGTTATAGGTGACATAATCCGTCAGAACCGCGTCGGTTATGCTGTCCAGATAGCTCTGCACGCGTTCGGTGTCCAACGGCAGCATTTCGCCGCCTATTTGGGCAAAATAAACATCATCGGCACAATAGGTGTTATCGCTGCCCTCCTCATAAACGATACTGTATGTTTCATCTCCGGAAAATTGGATCGAAGCCACGGCATCGAAGCGGGGGACATCATCGTGGTCGATCATGTCGCTGAGCACTGCGTCGAACTGATCCAGCGGGTCGTTTTGCACCAGATAGACATTTCCATCTCCGATTGAAACGTACCGCTCGGAATCCATGCTGCTGTAATCGCCCAACTGCACCTCATATTCCTGTTCATCGGTGGAAAACCGGATGGTGCAAACCGGGACATCCAGCCCGTATTGACCGTAATCTTGAACATTCTCAATAATAAAGGACGCGCCGAATTCCTCAAACTGCGCCAGCAGTCCATTTATCTTTTCCTCACTTACAGGAAACGCTTCATCTTCATCGTAAAGCCATACTTCTTCCTTGTGAAAAGAGAGGGATTCCTCCTGATACTCCCACGACAGCGATGTTACTGTGTCGCTGGGAACCTTCAAAATGATTTCATCGCTGTTTTTGATCTGCTCCTGATGTTCTTCGAACCGGAGTACACCGAAGGTTGCGATGCAGGCGACGGCCAGAACGCCCAGCAGCAGATACAGCCTTTTATACCGTTTCATTCTGTTTTTTCCTCCTTGTCAGTACCACGCAGATGCCGATTCCCAGATACAAAAGCGGGAACACGCCGATCATCATCACCTTCAGCAAAGAGGACGTGGACGCGCTGATCGTCAGATAATTGTAATTCAGCGACTTGCTTCGAATCGCCATGGCTTCGCTCTCGCCGACCAGAGATGACAACGCGTTCATGGCCATGTCTCCGTTGGCACCAGAGGAATAGGCATTGTACATATCCTCAAGGAAGCTCGACGAGGCGAACCAGACGATTTTTCCGCCGCTGTTGGCCTCGACCGAGAGTGCAACAGAGAATGGACCGTCAATGTCGTCCTCCTCTTTTTCATAGGTGGAAAGGCTGTATCCTGCAATTTTGCTGAAGGCTGCGTCTGAGGTCGTGAGCAGCTCTGTCACAGTCCCATTTCCGGAAGAGCCGGTGATCTTCATCCCTTGGGAAATCGGCATGATGGGAAAATAGTTTTCTTCAATCAGAGAGTCTGTAATGTCACTGCCGGCCATATCCGGAAGCAGTACATAAGGCGCCTGAAACGCATAGTGTTCCCGGTCCGCCTCAATTACTACGCCGTCGCTGGCCTCTACGCCATATGCCTCCAACAGACCGTACAGATTTTTCAGCGTCCCTTCCTCTGTGGGCCCTGCCATGACAAGCAGCTTTCCACCGTCTGTCACATAGTTGGCCAGCATTTTCTGTTCTTCCTCGGAAATATCGCTGGTGGGTGCGTAAATCAGCACACAGTCCGCTTCCTCCGGCACGGAATCTACCGTCAACAGTGAAAAGCTGCTGACCTCAATGTTCTCCTTTTCAATTTGTTCACTGAATGTAGCCGGAAGCTCTGCTTCTCCGTGCCCCTCCAGCATATACAACTGCGGCAGTTCCTCGCTGACCACATAATCAATGGCTGAGGTAATGGCGCCTTCGCCGTCAAAGGAAGTGTTGTAGGAATAGGAATACACATCTGCTTCTTGGATATAGATATCGTCATAGCCGATAAACCGGCTGCGGTCTCCGCATTCCACAATCAAGCTGTTGTTTTGAACGGTTTCGTTTGTATACTGTTCCGTGAAGGTCGGGAAAACGTCCGGGTTTTTCTTTACGACCTTGATATGCCCGGAAAGGGTTTCGTACTTGCTGAGCAGGTTTTCAATGATGTCGTCCTCTTTTCCGGATTGAACGATCCAGTAAATCGTCACGTCCTGCTCCAGTGCGTTCACAACCACCTTTGTGTTGCTTGTAACGGAGTACAATTTCGTAGAGCTGATGTCGTATTTTGTCATTGCGGAGGGCAGGGCAGAAGCAAAGACATTTGCCACGACCAAAAGTGCCAGCACTACGGCAGAGATTATCAGCGAGTACGAACCGCCGCGAAAGGCGTTGAGGCTTGGCGGATTTTTCTTTAGCGGGTTCATCTTTTTCATCAGTTATACCTCCGTTTCTCAAGCGATTGCACAGACAGAAACAGGAAGAATACAATAACCGACAGAAAATATACGATGGCCGTCATGTCAAACACTCCGTTGACAAAGGTGTAAAAACGCTCAAACAGCGACAGCTTTTCCATAATGCGCGGCAGCAAACCCTCAAATTTAGAGCTGTCGATAAAGCAGACCGCCGCAATTGCCAGGAGCAGAATAAAACTGAACGCATAGGCGAGGTTATCGTTTTTTGTCAAATATCGGATTACCGCCCCTAAAGCCAGAACAATAACGCCCAGAGCAATCACAGAGCCGGTTGCCGTGGAAGAGACGTACTCTGAAAGGCTGACGCTGTAATAATTCAGCAAAATTACAGCAATGCTGATGCCCGCGGCAAAGCCCTGGTTTTCTGTAAGGGAAGAAATAAACACGCCCACTGCAATCAGCGCGGCGCCCAGAACAAAAAAGGCAAAAACAGAACCATAGGATGTCAATAGATAAACGTCGCCGAACTGCGAGAAAATCAGCGGGTAAATACAGATGATGCACAGAGGGATAAGATAGACCGTGAGCAGTGCCAGATATTTCCCGATGACTACCTGTGTGGTGGTGATGGGCAGGGAATACAGGAGCTGATCTGTTTTCTGCTTGCGCTCCTCCGCGATGACGCGCATCGTCAGGATTGGGACGATGACCACAAAGACGAGACAGCCGAAGCTGAGAACATATTCAAAGTTGCTCACGGCTGCCTGAAGATTATACATCATGGCGCCGATCCCAACAAAAGCCAACAGAAATGCGCCGAAAACATAGGCGGTCAGCGAATGGAAATACGCCCGCAATTCATGCTTCAATACCGCAGTCATTTACTCATTCCCTCACTTTCTCCCGCTTTAGCTGTTTGGGCGCGTCCTTCAGACGGCTGTTTTTCTCCGTCGTTCTCTGTCAGCTCGATAAACACGTCCTCCAGATTCGCTTTTTTCAGCGACATCTCAAGCAGTGCATTCTGCGGCGCTCGGCGGCCACCGGTGCGGTCATCAGCGGCCGCCTTGCGACGCAGCGGCCACCCGTAATTAGGTGGTCATTTTAGGTTTAATCACCACGGTGTAGTGCTTGGTTGCACGCTTCAAGATAGCGTTGGCGGAGACCTCGTCATTCAGAATCATGGAGCTCCAGCTTGCCGGTTCCCGTTGCGAGCAGATAATGGTGCTGAGATTAATCTCGCATCGCTTCTCCAAAATTTCAAAGAGGATTTTCACCTCACGCTCGTCGGTAATGGTATGTAACAGGAAATCGTCCAGGATGAGCAGAGCGGCTCCACAAATCCTTTTCAGGCGCTTCTGGTACTTCGAGTAGTCCTGCTGCTGCTGTGTTCGGCGGCAATAGGCATGGTGCTGAATCAATATGTTCTGCCTGTACCGGCCATCAATTTTTTGCTTATTGGTATGGCGTTTTCGACGGTGTTTGCAAATATGATTTCAGAGAAACAGCTTGCAGAAATCATGAAAGTGATGGACCCTGTAATCGGAATAAGCCTGATCATCGCGATACTGAATCTGGGGGCGCCGCTGGACTACCATTTGATTTTCGGAGCAGGCCTTTATACCGCCATCTATATCACGGCCCGGGCGATAGGCAAATACAGCGGTGCATATTTGGGCGCATCCGTCACGCATGCGCCGCAGACAGTCAAAAAATTTTTAGGGTTTACGTTGCTGCCGCATTCGGGAGTATCGCTGGTGTTTACCGGCATCGCGGTCTCTGTACTGAACGGCCCGGCGCCGGAGTGTGCTTCTATCATTCAAGGAACGATTGCAGCCGCAGCGGTTATCAATGAAATCATCGCTGTTTTTATGGCAAAGAAAGGCTTTGAATGGGCAGGAGAACTGCATCAGGCGGAAAGGAATCCGTGATATGACGCAAAGGGAACGGCAGGAGCATGCAAAAAAGACGATTTTTCAGGCGGCGCTGGCGGAATTTGGCGCGCAGCCATACGAGACCGTGACGATGGACCGGATCTGTTCGCGCCACGGAATCTCGAAAGGGATGATGTATCATTATTTTTCCAGCAAGGATGAATTGTTTCTTCTTTGCGTTAAAGAATTGTTTCAATCACTGCAGGTGTATATCCAGGAAGAATCGACGCAAATACAAAAAGAAAACAGTCATGCCGCTATCCGTCAATATTTCATGCTTCGCGAGCGCTTCTTTGCGCGGGAGCCCGCATGGGAAGTGATTTTTGAGAGTGCGATGGTACATATGCCGGAGCACTTGAGAGCGGATATTCTGGAACTGCGGCGTCCCGTGCGTGAAATGAACCGGCGTTTCCTGCAAGAGGTGATTGCCGAAATGTCTTTGCATCCCGCTGTAAAAGCAGAACATGCAGCCCGTTATTTGGAAAGCCTGGAGTGTGTGTTCCGCCGGATACTGGAGCAGTATTGCGCAAAAGATGACCCCAAAGATGCTCGCTCTATGCTGGCGGCTGCCGAAGAAGTTCTGGACATGCTGCTTCTGGGCATATTGAAAAGGTGAGAAGTGTTTTCTTGCAAAAAAACGGATATTCAGCAATTTTTCACTTTACTATGATAGCGTAATATAGTATAATGAATCTCGCCGCAGTGAACTGTGGTATGAGAGGAGTTTGAAAGCGTATGAAAAAGATTTTCGGCCTTATTTTGAGCGCGGCAGTTTTGGGTACTGTACTGACTGCCTGCGGCGGTTCCGGCGCGGGCGTGTCTTTCTCCGGCGCTGCCGGCGCATCTGAACCAGCTTCGGTTTCGGGGAGTGCGGTGAACAGCAGCGTATATGGCACCACACTCGCGGATATTCAGGCAAAAGGCGAACTTGTCATCGGTCTGGATGATACATTCGCTCCCATGGGCTTCCGGGACGAAAGCGGAAACCTTGTTGGTTTCGACATTGACCTTGCTACGGCAGTGTGCGAAGAATTGGGTGTAAAGGCGACATTCCAGCCTATTGATTGGGATGCGAAGGAAATGGAGCTTTCTTCCGGAAATATCGATTGCATCTGGAATGGAATGTCCATCACGCCGGAACGTGAGGAAGCGATGAGCCTATCCCAGGCATATCTGAACAACAAAATCGTCATTATGACGAAGGAAGGCGTTACAGTATCTGCCAAAGAGGATCTTGCGAATTATAACATCGGCATCCAGGCCGGCAGCGCAGCGCTTGAAGCGGTAACGAACGATGCCGTTTACGCGTCCATTCAGGACAAAATTACGGAGTATCCTACTTATGATGAAGTGATTTTGGATGTGCAGGCGGGCCGTCTGGACTGCATGATCATCGATGAAGTATACGGCGGTTACAAAAACGCCAAGCTGGGGAGCATTTTTGCCGTCTCGGAAGTGGACTTTGGAGACGATTTGTATGTGATCGGATTCCGTAAGGGTGACGCTGAACTGACGCAGGCCGTCAACGACGCTATTAACGCTTTGATTGAAAGCGGAAAAGCAGCGGAGATCAGCGAAGCCTGGTTCGGCGCGGATATCGTCGTCAAAGGCTAAAATGTGAACAGCGCGGACGGGGCCGCCCCGCCCGCGCTTTTTGCGGGGCGCCACAGAGAACTGCAAAAAGGGGAGCGAAGATGAATCTTGAATATATTCAGGCGATTTTGCCGGCACTGTTGAAAGGAACGTGGCAGACGTTTCAGGTGTTCTTCCTGACGTTGGTCTTATCACTGCCTTTGGGTCTTCCGTTTGCCCTGGGATCGATTTCACGCTTCTTTCCGGTGCGTTTTTTGTCAAAGGCATATATTTGGGTGTTCCGCGGCACGCCGCTGATGCTTCAGCTGTTCTTTGTGTATTACGGGCTCCCCATTATGTTCGGGCCCGCGTTCCGGATGGAAAATACCGTAGCCGCTGTACTTACATTCACGATGAATTATGCGGCATATTTTGCAGAGATCTATCGAGCCGGTGTGCAGTCTATCGACCACGGCCAGCACGAAGCGGCCAAGACGCTCGGCTTCAGCCGCTGGCAAACCATGCGCATCATTATCATCCCTCAGACCATCGCCCGTGTAATTCCGCCTGTGAGCAACGAGGTCATCACGCTCATCAAGGATACGGCCCTAGTGACGGCAATTGGTGTGGGAGAATTGCTGAAAGCGGCCAAGGACGCCAACAACCGGGATGTAAATCCTACGGCATTTTTTATTGCTGCCGTGATTTATCTGGCGCTCACCTTTTTGCTCACGCTGCTTTCGCAGTGGTGTGAAAAGCGGTTTTCCCGCCATGAGAGGAAGGAGGCGTGAGATATGGCGATTTTGTCGATCGAGCATGTCAGCAAACGGTTTGGTTCATTTACAGCGCTGGACGATGTTTCCCTTCAGGTGGAGCAAGGGGAAGCGGTGGCGATCATCGGTTCGTCCGGCAGCGGCAAAAGCACATTGCTGCGCTGTGTGAACAATTTGGAACGCGTTTCTGCCGGCCGCATCGTCATTGATGGGGATGTGCTGGTGGACACAGTGAAAGGCACGGCGAAATATCCCCCCGAAAAAGAAGTGCGGCGTATCTGCACCAAAACAGGAATGGTGTTCCAGCATTTTAACCTTTTCCCGCATCTGACATGTCTGGAGAATATCACCGTCGCGCCGCTGCGTATTCTCAAGCGGGACAAGGCGGCAGTTCTGGCGGAAGCAATGGAACTTTTGGATGTTGTGGGGCTTCGAAATAAAGCGGACAATTATCCTGCACAGCTTTCCGGCGGACAGAAGCAGCGCATTGCGATTGCTCGGGCGCTGGCAATGAATCCGCAGATCATGTTGTTTGATGAACCGACAAGCGCTCTGGACCCTGAGACGACCAACGAAGTAATTGTCACGATACAGAAGCTGGTGGCGCGCGCGGTTACAATGTTGATCGTAACGCATGATATGCGTTTTGCAAGAGATTCCGCCAGCCGCGTTCTCTTTATGGACGAAGGAAAGATACTGGAGGAGAACACTCCTGAAAAGTTGTTCGAATGCCCTGAAAGCCCGCGGCTGCGTGCATTTTTACAGTCTATCCATTAAAAAGCGCAAAAGCAACCAGATGCGAAAGCACCTGGTTGCTTTTGCGCTGTAACGTCTATTGGCTTTACAGGCTGATTACGATCGTGAAAACACATAGCGGCTGGAGGTCGACAGCTTCGGAGAAAAACAATATCCGTCTTCTTCGAAAAGGCTCAGCTGTTCCGGCGCTGTCAAGCGGTTTTTCACGATGAACCGTGCCATTTTGCCGCGTGCCATTTTTGCATGGGTCGCCGGCATGCACCATTTTCCGTGTTTAAATTCCAGAAAATCACAGGTGATAAAAACATCCTGTGCGCGAAGATATCGGGAAATCGCTTTCGAATACTCGGCAGAAGAAAGATTGATAACAGGGGCGCCGGCCTGAAAAACGGCATCATGCAGCATGCTGCCCCAAAATTCATACATTGTTTTGCCGCAGCAGCGAAAACTGCTTTCAAAATCGAGACGATGCGGAAGAATGTTATCCAATGGGCGCAGCACGCCATAGAAAGCACTCAGGATGCGAAGAGTATCCTGAGCGAAGGTGAGATCCTCCCGGGAGAGCGTTGCGGCATCAAGAGCGCTGTAAGCAAGTCCGTGATAGCTGAGGAGCGCGGGAGAGCCGGGGATAGACGCATTCCAGTCTTGGATATCCGTAAATGCACGCAGCGCAAGCTGTGGGTTGACCTTCAGAACGCTCTCCAGTTGAAACGGCGCATAACGCTTCATCGATGCTGCGAGGGTTTCGGTCTGCTGCAAAAACATAGGGCGCGTAGCATGCGGCGGAGTGGGCACACGGTGCATGTTTTTGGCGGGAGAAAGGATCACGAGCATTTCGTGCAGCCTCCTTCTGGCAATATAAGATTAGTATAACATCTTTGGGATGTTTTTTTCAAAGCCTGTTTATTTTGAACGGGTTTGATGCTATACTGTAACAAACAACAAAACTATGGATAAACAGGAAGAAATCTTATTATGCCAAAGGAAAAATTTAAGACTGTATACGTCTGCACCTCCTGCGGAGAAGCAAGCCCCAGATGGATGGGACGCTGCCCCTCTTGCGGGGAATGGAACACAATGGTGGAAGACATCGTAAAAGAAACGAAAGGGAAGGGCGTATCTGCTCCGGCGACAGGAAACGCGGCCATCATCGCCAGCAGGCTTAAGGACATCAGCACCACGGAAGAGCACAGCCGCATCATCACCGGAATCAGTGAACTGGACCGCGTGTTGGGCGGCGGTATTGTTTTGGGAAGCGTCGTGCTGTTGGGCGGCGAACCGGGCGCGGGAAAGTCCACGCTTCTTCTGCAATTAT
The DNA here is from genome assembly GCF_017421385.1 of Ruthenibacterium sp. Classification (NCBI taxonomy): domain Bacteria; kingdom Bacillati; phylum Bacillota; class Clostridia; order Eubacteriales; family Oscillospiraceae; genus Ruthenibacterium; species Ruthenibacterium sp. The sequence continues at coordinate 18,341 of NZ_JAFOIN010000092.1, forward strand.
GTGGGGCAATCTCCAGGCAAGTGAATGTACTTTACATCACGGGAGAGGAATCTACAAGGCAAATTAAGCTGCGGGCAACACGCCTGCGGGTAGAAGAAGAAAATATCATGCTGGCGGCGGAGACCGATATCGGTTCAATTTGCGATTTGGTTGAACAAACAAAACCCGGCATTGTCGTTATTGATTCTATCCAGACGATGCACTGTGCGGAGATATCATCCTCGGCAGGAAGCGTGTCGCAGGTCAAGGAGTGCACGGCGCGGCTGCTTACCGTGGCAAAAACGCTGGAAATTCCCACATTTATTGTGGGCCATGTCAATAAGGACGGCGCAATTGCCGGGCCGAAAGTAATGGAGCATATTGTTGACACCGTGCTTTATTTTGAAGGAGATAAAATGCTGCCGTACCGCGTGCTTCGTGCTGCTAAAAACCGCTATGGGAGCACCAATGAGATCGGCATGTTTGACATGACGGGCACCGGGCTGAAAGTGATTGAAAATCCTTCCAAGCTGCTGCTGGAAGGGCGCCCGATTGGAGTGAGCGGCAATTGTGTTGCATGCACGATGGAAGGAACGCGTCCCATTTTGTCGGAGATTCAGGCGCTGGTAACCAAAACAGGCTTTGGCACGCCACGCCGCGCCGCATCCGGGTTTGATTTCAACCGGATGAACCTATTGTTGGCCGTGCTGGAAAAGCGGGCAGGATATTTTCTGGGTAATTTGGACGTTTATATCAATATTGTAGGCGGCCTGGAACTGGACGAAACTGCATGCGATCTGTCGGTTTGCCTGGCGGTCGTATCCAGCCTGATGGACAAACCTGTACCAGACGATATGATTGCAATTGGTGAAGTCGGGCTTGGCGGTGAGGTGCGAAACGTAACAAATCTAGAATATCGTCTTCGAGAATCGCAGCGTATGGGATTTGTACGTGCGGTCGTGCCCAAGCACAGCCTTGCACAAATCGATCCGAAGGAATTCAATACAATGGAATTGCTGGGTGTAACGTATGTGAAGCAAGCGATTCAGCTATTGTAGACGATTCAATGCAGTTATGGATTAATCTAAAAAGGGAGGGACGACGAATCTTGATCTTGAAAAATCTCCGAATTTCAGCGAAGGGAGGAACATATCCGACAGGAATGAGGAATAGGAGCAATTTCGCTAAATTAAAATTTAGCGAAATTAAGGGTGGTTGCATAATCCGTATTCCTAGTTTCAAACGATATGGATTTTTTTGAGCACCTATATTGATCCTCGCCAGCCCAACAAACATGGCGACTATAAAGATTGTCCGGAGCTTGTCGTACGTTATCTGTACGACAGTGAAACCATCCGCGGCCTTTCGCCGCGTACAGTGAACGGATATTACATTGATTTGCGCACCTTTTTTCGTTTTTTAATGCAGGCACACGGGCTTGTCCCGGCAGATGTGCCTCCGGATGAAATCGACATCCGCCGCGTGGATTTGGATACGATCAAAAGCGTCACGACCAGCGATATCTACGAATTTCTGCATTATGTCACGCGGGAGCGTGATAACGCTCCCGCGACTCGCGCACGCAAGCTTTCCAGCCTGAAAGGATTTTATAAGTATCTGTGCAATAAAATGAAGGTTTTGGAAATAAATCCCACCGATGACGTGGAAACGCCGGCATTGAAAAAACGTCTGCCCAAGTACTTATCACTGAATGAAGGCGTCGAACTGCTGAAAAATGTGCAGTCCGACTTTTACGAACGCGATTATTGTATCCTAACGCTGTTTTTGAATTGCGGGATGCGTTTGAGTGAACTGGTTAATATCAATATTACCGATATTCATGATGACGGCACGATCCGGATCGTCGGGAAAGGCAATAAAGAGCGGCTCGTTTATTTGAACGATGCGTGTAATACTGCACTGCGCCGCCTGTGCGACGAGCGCGCCAAACTGCCGAATTTGCAGGACAAAAAAGCTCTTTTTGTTTCCAAGCATACCGGGAAGCGCCTTTCCGCGCGGCGTATCCAGCAAATTGTGGACAACTGTCTGAAAGCGGCGGGTTTGTCTGGAAAAGGATATTCCGTTCACAAATTGCGGCACACGGCGGCGACGCTGATGTATCAGGAAGGCCATGTGGATATGCTCGCCCTCAAGGAGATTTTGGGCCACGCGCATGTATCCACAACAGAAATCTATACCCACATGGGGACGGCACAGCTTCGGCAGGCAGCCCAGGCGTCTCCTTTTGCAAAGCTCGATTTTGAAAAAGCGCCTGAACAGCCGGTAAAGGCTGCAGCGCTGCCTAAGCATTCGGATGACGAACTCTGAATGCCGTTTTCCCTGTCCCCTCCTCCTTATGGCGGTTAAGGCGCATTGGTTAGGATCATTCATTTCAAGAAGACGGGAGCGAATATTACGGCAAGAAGCCCTTCCAAGATTGCCGCAAGCAGCATACCGAGAGAGGAAACAACAAAAATCCGCAGGCAACGGCTGATTTTGGTGCCCGCTCCGGTTGCCTGTTCCAGAAAATTCAGCCGGAACAGGCTTGTGGAAGTATCCAGTGCAGCGTCTGTAAATAAAACCAGAAATACGGATTGCAGGATAGCCGGGAGCCAGAAAAGGATCAGATTGGCCAATAGACCCCTCATCCCCATAGAGGCATACAGGTAGGCGGATACACATCCGATAGAAATACCGCGCAGTACGGGCACACAGGCAAGCACCGGCGCGCCGATACAGGACAGGCTGAAAAAAAGCACGACGGCCTGTAATATCATAGCCGACAAAAAGGATACCGACATTGCCGCGGAAAAGCTGCCGGTATTGTGCCCGGCAAGATATTGTTCTGCAAAATAAGACAGGTATACATTTTGTTGGGAGGCATGCTGCCAGAAGCTGCCGCAGAGCACTCCGGCCAGCAGAGCCAATGCCAGACCGACGGCCTGCAGATGAAACGAATGGCGGCTTCTTTCTGCCTTCGCCCGAAATGGCATGTGCAGACGAGTAAACCTTGGCTTTATAAAACCCCGCATTTTAACACTCCTCTTTGCTGTACAAGCTTTGTACAGGATATGAGTGAAATGCGGGGTTTATTCGTTTACGGACGGGCTTTTTCAATGGATGCGGCGGCGGCGTTCACGGAGGGCGATGCCCAAATATCCTCCGATAGCGCCCGCAGACATCATTGCAACGCCTTTCACGGCGGACAGAGACGTGAATTCGGTCTGCCCCTGCGCCAAGGCTGCGATCCAGAGCGCCACAAAAAACATTGCCCCCATGAGCAGACCGTACAGCATCCCCTTTTCTCCGTGCAGTGCCGCAAAAACAAGCCCGGCGGGCAGCATTGCGAACGAAACCGCCACGGTGGAGAGAGGCAAAAGCAGATGCGGCGGAATATCCACCTTGCAGCAAACAGCTGCGACCAGCCCAAACAGGATGAATGCCGACGCGAGGCCGCTCACCATTCCGGCCAGGGCATGTGCCGCAAGGCGCGGCGCACCGCGTTCGGCACTCATTTTGCGTTTTTGCATAAAACAACACCCCCATGTTCCTATTAAAAGGTATGCATGGAGGTGTCTGTTCATTCCGGATTTATTTGCTGGCGCTGCTGTCCGCCGGGGTATCCAGCGAAAGCTTCTCGACGTCCTGAATCGCCCAGCGTTTGAAGCGCATTTTCACACGGTCGGACCCCGTCTCCAGCACAAAGGTATCCTCCTTGATGCTGGCAACGCGGCCAACAATGCCGCCGATGGTGGTAATACCGTCGCCCACTTCGATGGAATTACGCATATCAGCGGCCTGCTTCTCTTTCTTTTTCTGGGGACGAATCATAAAGAAATAAAGCAGCACCACCATACCGATCAGCGGGACGAATGTGACGAGCATACTGGTTGTCTCTGCACTCATTGAAAAATATTCCTCCTTATAAGCGTTATCATAAAGTATACCGAAAAAAGCGCGCTGTTGCAAGTGTTTTCCCGTTTTTTTGCAGTTTGTTCACCTTTTTGCGGTGTGGTCAGATACGGGTGTCCAGGAGATTCACGTAACGGCGGTAAAACGCATCAAAGGTACCGTTGTCCAGTGCTTCGCGGATACGGAGCATCAGGTTGTTGTAAAAATGAAGGTTGTGCATCACGGCCAGCCGCATACCCAGCATCTCGTCAGCCTTGAATAAGTGGCGCAGATACGCGCGGGAGAAATTGCGGCAGCACTCGCAGGAGCATGCCTCGTCCAACGGCTGTTCATCCAGTTCGTATTTCGCGTTTTTGATGTTGATGATGCCCTTCCAAGTGTTCAGATGCCCATGACGCGCATTTCTGCTGGGCATCACACAGTCGAACAGATCCACTCCGCGCCGTACGCCCTCGAGGATGTTGCCGGGCGTACCCACACCCATCAGGTAGCGGATCTTATCCTTGGGCATGTGCTCTTCCACCACAGAAATCACACGGTACATTTCTTCTTTGGGTTCGCCCACGGCAAGGCCGCCGATGGCATAACCGTCCAAATCGAGCGCTGCGATCTCCTGCATATGGCCGACGCGCAGGTCGTCATAACAGCATCCCTGATTGATGCCGAACAGAAGCTGATGAGGGTTTACGGCGAGGCCCTCGCCTTTCAGACGCGAAAGTTCTGCTTTACAGCGCTTCAGCCAGCGAACCGTCCGATCGCAGGAGGCTTTTGCATACTGGTATTCCGCGGGGTTTTCCATGCATTCGTCAAACGCCATGGCGATTGTGGAACCGAGGTTTGCCTGGATTTGCATGCTCTCCTCAGGCCCCATGAAGATGCGGTGGCCGTCCAGATGGGAATTGAACGTAACACCTTCCTCAGTAATCTTGCGCAGCTTCGACAGGCTGAACACCTGGAATCCACCGCTGTCCGTGAGGATGGGGCCGTCCCAGCGCGTGAACTTATGCAATCCACCCAGTCTGGCTACGTTTTTGTCACCCGGACGCAGATGCAGATGATAGGTGTTGCACAGCATTATCTGACAGTCGTTGGCCTTCAGGTCGAACGCGGAGAGACCTCCCTTGATGGCCGCCGCAGTTGCAACGTTCATGAAGGCGGGAGTCTGCACAGTTCCGTGCACAGTGGAAAATTCTCCGCGGCGGGCGGAACCTTCGTTTTTCAATAGCTTGTACATTGATATACCGTTCCTCTCTGTTACAGGCTTGCAAACGGATGCGGCGGGCCGTTATAACGGGCAAATGCATCCCCAAAAAATGAGCGGTGTAGGAACACTTCCCCACACCGCTTTTCTTTGCTTTTATCATAACAGGCTTTTCTTCGAAAGTCAACATGGACAATAGGCACTGCTTCAGCATTTGCAGAAAAAAGGTTCAGTGGCTATTCTGATACACAGAACGGAGCCTACGCCGGAATTCGGCGCGGAATGCTGTGTAAAAAGGAGCCGAACCGTGAAGATACAATTGAAATTCTGCAAGCAGTTATAAGACATCACAGAAAAATAGCGATGCTTGGGCTGGTTGGTCTGCTGGCCGCCAGCATTTGGTTACAGTGATGTTTTTATGTCCATTCAAACGTCATCACAAGGCATCGCCAACCAGTGTTTTGATAAACTCCTGTTTAGCAAAAAGAAGCTGTATGAGTTCGTTCTCCTGCTGCCAGTTCAGCGGGCCGGAATGACAACAGGTGTTGCGCAGCCGGCGGAATTTTTCCAATTCCTCAGCATATTCTTTCCACCACCGCTCATCGCAAGCCTGTTCAAACAGGATAGCCCTGCGGGAAGCCGATCGGGAGCGCATTTCTTCCTTATTTAAAAGATGCGAGCTTTTCTCTGACCGAATTTTTTACTCACCCAATGTACATTGCATCTCCAAAGCTGAAAAAGCGGTATTTTTCTTCCACGGCCACACGATAAGCGCGCATGGTGTTTTCGTAGCCACAGAAGGCGGACACCAACATGATGAGCGTGCTTTCCGGAAGATGAAAATTGGTGATAAGACCGTCGATGGCCTTGTATTGGTAGCCCGGATAGATGAAAATATCCGTATCGCCGCTGCATGCGCGGACTTCGCCGTATTTTGTGGCAACAGCTTCAAGCGTGCGGCAGCTTGTGGTTCCCACGGCGATCACACGTCGTCCGGCAGCCTTGGTTTCCCGAATCAGACGAGCGGTTTCTTCGCTGACGGAATACCATTCACTGTGCATTTTGTGGTCAAGGATATCATCCTCTTTCACAGGGCGGAACGTGCCGAGTCCTACATGCAGCGTTACCTCGGCAAAGCGGACGCCTTCTTTTCGCAGTGTATCCATAAGCTCCGGTGTGAAATGCAGGCCTGCCGTGGGCGCAGCAGCGCTTCCAAGCTCTTTCGCATATACAGTCTGATACTGGGATTGGTCGTCCAGCTGCTTTTGGATATAGGGCGGCAGAGGCATTTTCCCGAAGGCGTCCAGTTTTTCATACAGCGTCGGAGTATCGTAAAAAAATTCCGCATGCTTGTTGCCGTCCTCCATTGTATCACGGACGACCGCCGTCAGTGTGCCGTCACCGAAGATGATACGCGTACCCGCATGCAGGCGTTTGCCGGGTTTGGCCAGGCATTCCCATACGTCGCCTTTCACCTGCCGCAGCAAAAGCAGTTCGCAGACTGCACCGGTGCCTTCCTTGTGCCCAATGAGACGCGCAGGCAGCACCTTGGAATTGTTGACGACCAGCAGGTCCCCGGGCTGCAGAAGGCCGGGAAGGTCACGGAATACAGCATGACGGAGCTCGCCGCTGGCGCGGCCGAGGCACAACAGGCGCGCGGCATCTCGTGGTTCACATGGCTCCTGGGCAATCAGTTCTTTGGGCAGGTCAAAATAAAAGTCGCTTTTTTGCATCGTTCAGGCCTTCTTTTCATTGACATCACGTTGTGTGGATGATATATTAAACAATAAATAGAATAAAAACCGCAGAGGTGCGGTTTTCAAGAGTAAACGCGTGTATCGTGATTGCCAAAATCCTAAGCCGCGTCAAAAGGGAAAACCGCCGAAGGCAGCGCGCGGCAAGCGCCGCCTGGCTGCAACGCTGAAAGGCTTGCGGCTGTCGCGTCCGTCGTGGCGCGTTGCGCTGCGGAAGGTAGCAATCTTATATATTATATTGCAATTCTTGCCGGTTTTCAAGCCGGTTTTTTTCTTTTGCGGCTTTATTCGCATGTTCATCGTTTTTGTATCATGCGCATAAAATAGATAAAGAGGTCAATGGGAAAGGGTTGTTAAAAATGAAAGAATACAAAGTCGGTGTTGTTGGCGCAACAGGTATGGTTGGGCAGCGGTTTGTTTCTCTGCTGGAAAATCATCCGTGGTTCCGTCTCGCGGCGTTGGCCGCCTCTCCCCGTTCCGCCGGAAAAACGTATGAGGAAGCCGTGGGCGCACGGTGGGCCATGCCTACGCCAATGCCCGGAGAAGCGAAAAAAATGGTGGTGATGGATGCCGCCGACGTTGCCGCCGTTGCCGCGAAAGTAGACTTCGTGTTCTGCGCCGTGGACATGAAAAAGGACGAGATCAAAGCTCTGGAGGAGGCCTATGCGAAGGCGGAATGCCCTGTTGTCTCAAACAACAGCGCGCACCGTTTTACGCCGGATGTCCCGATGGTCGTGCCTGAGATCAACGCGGAGCATATTGAAGTTATCTCCGCTCAGCGCGCGCGCCTTGGTACCAAACGCGGCTTCATTGCCGTAAAGTCCAACTGCTCTTTGCAGAGCTATGTTCCCGCTCTGCATCCCCTGATGCGGGATTATGGCGTTTCCAAATGCCTTGTGTGCACCTATCAGGCTATTTCCGGTGCAGGCAAGACCTTTGAGACCTGGCCCGAAATGGTTGACAACTGCATTCCATACATCGGCGGTGAAGAGGAAAAAAGCGAGAAAGAGCCGCTCAAGCTGTGGGGCCATATTGAAAACGGACAGATCGTTCCGGCCGACAAGCCCTCCATTACTGCCCAGTGCCTGCGCGTTGCGTGCTCAGACGGCCACATGGCGGCGGTGTTCGTCAGCTTTGACAAAAAGCCCACAATGGATGAAATCAAAGAAAAGTGGGCTGCCTTTTCCGGCCCGGCCCAGGAGCTGAAGCTGCCCAGCGCGCCGAAGCAGTTCCTGCACTATTTTGAAGAGGCCGACCGCCCTCAGACAAAGCTGGACCGAAACCTGGAAAACGGCATGGCGGTTTCCATCGGTCGTCTGCGCCCCGACACGCAATATGATTACAAATTTGTATGCCTTTCACATAACACGCTCCGCGGCGCCGCCGGCGGTGCGGTGCTGCTGGCGGAGCTGCTGGCGGCGGAGGGGTACATGGGCTGATCGTCTTCCCCACCGTTTTGAGATTCAGAAACCGTTTAAAAGAAAGTGAGCGTATACCCCCATGAAGCAGACGATTTTCAAGGGCTCCGGCGTGGCCATCATCACGCCGATGCTGGAGGACGGTTCCGTCAACTATCCGGTGTTGAAAGAACTGCTGGAGCAGCAGATTGCGGGCGGCACAGATGCAATCGTCATCTGCGGCACCACGGGCGAAGCCTCCGCGCTGAACGACACGGAACATCTGGATGTGATAGAATTTGCCTGTGCGACGGTGAACCGTCGTCTGCCGGTCATCGCCGGCACAGGTTCCAATGATACGCGCCACGCCGTCGCCCTCTCCCGCGAGGCAAAAAACCGTGGCGCAGACGCTTTGCTGCAGGTGACGCCCTATTACAACAAAACCAGCCAGGCGGGTCTTGTACGGCATTTCAATGCGGTGGCGGACGCCGTAGGTCTGCCGATGATCCTTTACAATGTGCCTTCGCGCACAGGTATGAATATTCAGCCTGAGACATACGCAGAGCTTGCGAAGCATCCGCTCATTGTGGCCACCAAGGAGGCGAGCGGAAACGTGAGCGCCATCGCGAAAACGGTTGCGCTGTGCGGCGACGAACTGGCCATCTATTCCGGAAACGACGACCAGATCCTTCCCCTGCTGGCTCTGGGCGGCATCGGAGTGATCTCTGTGCTGGCGAACGTAGCCCCGCGGGAAACGCACGATATCTGCCGGCTTTATTTCGAGGGCAAACACGCGGAAAGCCTTGCGTTGCAGCTTCGGCTTCTGGAACTGATCGAAGCATTGTTCTGCGACGTGAACCCTATTCCTGTAAAGGAAGCGATGAATCTGCTGGGACATGACGCGGGACAATGCCGTATGCCGCTTGCTCCTTTGAACGCAGCGAACCGGGAACGTCTGTGCACGGCGCTCTGTGTGGCCGGTTTCCTGAAAGCGTAAAACAAATCGACAGGCTGCTCTCCAGGAGCATGGCTGCACCTGCGGCCGAACCTGATGCAGCCCCAGCTTCGCAACAGCTTACCTTTGGTTTTGCCATCGGGTAAGCTGTTGTGTTATACTTATATCATCCTTTGAAAAGGAAGTGTGAATATGACCGATATCATCATCCAGGGCATCCACGGGCGTATGGGCCGCGCGCTGTGTACAATGATCGAGGCGCGCACAGACTGCCGCGTGGTGGCTGGTGTGGACGCGAAAGAGCTTCCAAGCGCTGTTCCGGTGTTCCCGTCACTGGAGAAAAACACCGTGCCAGCGGACGTGCTGATCGATTTTTCCAACCCTGACGCCACGCAGAATGCCATTGAATACTGCAGAGCGCACAAGCTGCCCTGCGTCATATGTACAACGGGCCTGAGCGAGGGACAGGAACAGGCGCTGCGTGAGCTTTCAAAAACCGTAGCGGTGTTCAAGAGTGCGAACATGTCTTTGGGCGTCAATCTGCTCATCGAGCTTGCCAAACAGGCCAACGCTGTGCTGGGGACAGATTTCGACGTAGAGATCATCGAAAAGCATCACCATAACAAGCTGGATGCGCCCAGCGGCACGGCGTTGATGATTGCAGATGAGCTTTGCGGCGCGTCCCCGGTTCCCTACCACTATGTATATGACAGGCACGCCGAGCGGCGCAAACGTGAACCGACAGAGATCGGCATTCACGCTGTGCGCGGCGGCAGCATCGTGGGCGAGCACGAGGTGATTTTTGCCGGACCGGAGGAGGTCATCACCATTTCCCACAGCGCCGGTTCCCGAGAGGTGTTCGCCAACGGCGCGCTGAACGCAGCGGTGTTTCTGGCGGGAAAACCCGCCGGGATGTATAATATGAAGGATCTGATGCATCTATGAAACAGAGAAACCAAAAACACATAGCCTTGCTGAGCGTGGTGCTTGTGCCGGCCTTGCTGCTCTCCGCTTGCGGAAGCGGTGCATCGGGACAGCTTTCGTCTTCCAGCACCGCTCCGGGCTCCGAGCCCGCCGTTTCCGTTTCTCAGCCCGAGCCGGAACCGCAGCCCGCCGTGACGACGCTGCGCTTTTCCGCCACAGGCGACAACCTGATTCATGACGGTCTTTATCTGCAGGCCCGCAGCCGTGCAGGCGGCGAAGGTTATGATTTTACGGCTTTGTATGAAAATGTCGCGCCTTTTTATAAAGACTTCGACATCAACTGGATCAATCAGGAAACTCTGGTAACGGACGAGCTTCCGCCTTCCTCCTATCCCTGTTTCTGTACGCCCGGCGCGTTGGGGCGGGCGGTATATGATGTCGGCTGGCGTGTGATCTCCATGTCAAACAACCACTCCTACGACAAAGGCAGTCAGGGTATCGCAGCAACGCTCCGTTTCTGGGACGACATGCCGGACGACGTGGTCACCACGGGCCTGTACGCAGGCGAAGCGGATTACGGCAACATTCCCATCCAGGAAAAGGAGGGCGTGCGCATCGCTTATCTGGCCTATACGGAGACGACGAACGGCCTCCCCACGCCTTCCGATGCTGCCGCCAATGTTATTTATACCAGCCAGGAGGATGTGATCCAGCAGCAGATCGAGCTTGCACGCCAACAGGCGGATATCGTTGTTGTGGGTGTACACTGGGGTGTTGAAGGCAGTCATACTCCCACCGACGCCCAGCGTGCGCTGGGACAGAAAATTGCGGACTGGGGCGCGGATGTCATTATTGGCACGCACCCGCATGTCATCCAGCCCGTGGAGCTGCTTACCGCAGCCGGAACGGGCAAAACGGTTCCCATTGCCTATTCCCTGGGAAATTTTGTTTCCACACAGGCTGCCGCAAACAACATGGTCGGTGTGATCCTGACCTTTGATATCACCAAAACAACACAGCCGGACGGCTCCGCCAGCGCGTCGGTGGGTAATGTTCATGCGGTGCCGATGGTGATGCATTATGATTCCAACTACACCAATGCGCGCGCCTATCTGTACCGAGATTACACGGAAGAACTTGCTGCTGCTCATGGTGTGCGCGCACGCTTTTCCGGTTTCAGTAAGGAATATATCACACAGCTTTTGACAGAATACATCAGCCCGGAATTTCTCGTACTTGAATAAGGAGGCATTGCTATGAACGGCGTAACCAGAATTTCCAGTGAGCAGGACGTTATGATGATTACTTTTACAGAGGCCGATACGGCCTCGGCTCTTGCGGACGCCTTGACCGCGTTTGCGCAAAAAGGCGTTGTTGTAGACATGATTTGCCAGAGCGCGCCCCGTGCCGCTACCATCGACTTCAGCTTTACAATGCCGGCGTCTTATTTTGAATCCGCCATGCAGACCATCTCGGAGTACCGCACGGGCGCGGGCAGCGCGCCTCTTATCAGCAGCGGATACAGCAAGATCAATCTTTTTGGTGAAGAGATGGTGACAAGCTGCGGCGTGGCTGCCCTTGCTCTGCGTACGCTGCGGGATGCGGGCATCGAGGTAGTGCTCATCACGACGTCCGATCTGGATATTTCTCTGCTTGTACGCGGGGAAAATGAGGACAGCGCGCTGAATGTGCTGCGTCAGGCATTTGCCGCATAAACGGACATATTAAAAAACAAGCCGGGACCGCCCTCTGCGGAGCATCCCGGCTTGTTTTTTGGTTGTTTTCCGGTTACAGTGTAATACGGTGATAGACTTTCTTACCTTTTTTGATAACGATGCCTTTTCCCAACGCTTCGGCGTTCACGGCGGCCGATACATCCGTCACCTTTTCGCCGTCCACGGAAATGCCGCCCTGCTGCACCAGGCGCCGTGCTTCCCCTTTGCTGGGCGCGAGGCCCGCGGCAACGAGCAGGTCGAGCACGGAGGCCTTTCCGTCCGCCACAAGCGCCGCGTCCACAACGGTGGCGGGCATATGCTCCGCATCCATTTCACCGCTGAAAAGGCGTTTTGCTGTGGCAATGGCTTTTTCGGCGTCTTCCTTGCTGTGCACAAGGCTCGTCAGCTCATAGGCCAGCAGTTCCTTCGCCTTGTTCACGTCGGAGGCGTTGCCCATGTCAATCGCGTCGATCTCCTTGACGGGCACACCGGTGAGAAGCTTCAGGCAATTTTGCACCTCACAATCGTCTATGTTGCGCCAGTACTGGAAGAACTCGTACGGGCTTGTTTTTTCGGGGTCCAGCCAGACTGCTCCTTTTTCGGTCTTACCCATTTTTTTGCCTTCGCGCGTTGTCAAAAGCGTGAACGTCATGCCGTACACATCGCGGTTATCACATCGGCGGTTCAGCTCCACGCCGCCGATGATATTGCTCCACTGGTCATTTCCGCCGAACTGCATTTTGCAGCCGTACTCCCGCGCCAAGTGCAGAAAATCATAGCTCTGCATCAGCATATAGTTGAATTCCAGGAACGTGATGCCTTTTTCCATACGTGTTTTGACGCACTCGGCGGTGAGCATCTTGTTGACAGAGAAATGCACGCCGATCTCCCGCAGAAAATCCACATAGTTCAGGCCGAGAAGCCAGTCGGCATTGTTCGCCATGATGGCCTTGCCCTCGGAAAAATCGATGAATTTGCTCATCTGTTTTTTAAATTCGTCCGCGTTGTGCTGGATCTGTTCCTGGGTGAGCATTTTGCGCATGTCTGTTTTGCCTGTGGGGTCACCCACCATCGTGGTACCGCCGCCCAGCAGGACAATGGGGCGATGCCCCGCCTGCTGCATGTAGCGCATGATGATAAGCTGCATGAAATGGCCCACGTGCAGGCTGTCCGCCGTAGGGTCAAAGCCGGTATAGAAAGTGATTTTTTCTTTGCCCAACAGCTCTCGAATGGATGCTTCGTCGGTGGCCTGCGCGATAAGACCGCGCTCTTTGAAAAGATCGAATACGTTTTCCATGGAACTTCCTCCTGTGTTTTGCGGCAGAAGACATACAAAAAAGCCCTCTGCCAAAATAAATTTGGCAGAGGGCGGATATCCGCGGTACCACCTCTGTTCACCGGCTCCTCGCGGATGCCGGCCTCCGTGTGTCCAGTAACACACTGCGCTTTAACGGGCGCACCCGGCAAGGCCTACTGAATCACTTGTTCAGCCCGCTGCTCAGGGATGTATTCGCCATGCGCACCGCTCCCCTTTTCACCAAACAGAGGTTCTCTTTGCCGGCGCTTTCACAGGTACTCGTTCCCGTCGCTGCATTTATGGATTATAGTATAGCCAAAATACGCGCGGCTGTCAAGCCTTTGCCATCCGAAGCATTTCCCGGGCATTCGCCAGCGCCAGTTCCGTAATTTTATCGCCGGAAATCATGCGCGCCAGCTCCTGCACACGGCCCTCCCCGCTCAGTGCGTCTATTTCCGTATAAGTACGGTCTTCACTGACGTTTTTTCGGATGAGCAGGTGGTTATCTGCCTGCGCCGCGATCTGCGCAGTATGTGTGATGCAGATGACCTGTCTGCCCTGCGCCGTCTGCTTCAGCTTTTCACCGATGCGCCCTGCCGCCAGACCGGAGACCCCGGTGTCGATCTCATCGTAGATCACAGTGCCGATATCATCTTTATCCGCTAATGCGCTTTTGACAGCCAGCATGATGCGCGAAAGCTCGCCGCCGGATGCGATCTTTGCCAACGGCTTGGGCTCTTCGCCCGGGTTCGTAGAGATGTTGAATTCAACGGAGTCCTGTCCGCTGCCCGCCAGCGGGCCTTTTTTGTGTGACAGCGTGAAGCGGATGCCGGGCATGTTCAAAAAGCGCAGCGCGTCCGTGATCTGCGCGTTAAAGCGCTCAAAAGCCTCCAGCCGCGTCTGCGTCAGGGCGTCTGCCAGCGTTTTTGCTTTATCGTACAAAGCCGCCTGACGGTCGTACAATTCATCCAGCCTTTGCGCGCCTGTCTCAATACCGTCCAGTTCCGCCGTGGCCGCATCCAGATAAGCAAGGATATCCTGCACATCCCCACCGTATTTCTGCTTCATGCGATAGATAAGATCCAACCGTTCCTCCACAGCGTCCAGCGCCTGCGGGTCAAACTCGCAGCGCGCAAGGATATCGGCAATGTCGCTTGCCGCATCCCGGGCCGTATAATAAAGCCCGCTCATCTGCTCAGCCAACGGTGCAAAATCCTCAGAAAGACTGCTGATGCTCTCCAGTGCCGTGGCGGCACTGCCCAGCATTTCGCCCGCGCCGGGAGCATCCTCTGCACCGCTGAGCGCGGCGTAAGCAATGTTCAACTGTTCCGTTACGGTCTGGGCGTTGCGGATGAGTGTCCGGCGGTTCAGCAGCTCATCTTCCTCACCGGGCCGCAGCTCCGCAGCTCCGATCTCTTCAATTTGAAACCGAAGCGTCTCGATGCGGCGTTCCTTCTCCGTCTCGTCCATGGACAACGCGTCAATTTCCTTTTTGACGCGGCAAAGCTCTTTGTAGACCACATAATAAGCATCGTGCGCCGTCTCGTTCTGCGCAAAGGAATCCAGAATACCCAGATGCCGCGCAGGGTTCATCAGGCTCTGATTGTCGTGCTGGCCATGAATGTTGATAAGTCCACTGCAGATGTCGCGCACCACAGACGCTGTTGCCGGCATGCCGTTGATGCGGCAAGTGCTTTTCCCCTCTGCCGTGATCTCACGATAGAGAAGCAGCTCGTTCTCCGCTTCATAGCCCGCGTCCGCAAGCTGGGCGCGTGTCTTTGCGCCGATTCCGCGGAACGTGGCCCATATCATGGCTTTGGGCGTGTGGCTGCGCACGATCTCTCGGGAAGTTCGGTTCCCCAGAATAGCGTTGATTGAATCGATCAGGATGGATTTGCCCGCGCCCGTTTCACCGGACAACACATTGAGGCCGTCGCTGAATACAGCGGCAGCCTTTTCAATGACGGCGACATTCTCAATTTTTATTTCGCACAACATGGCAAATCACCTCCGCAGAGCGGCGTCAATGCGCAATATATTTCGCAAGCTCACCCACGAGAGTGCGCGCAGCATCCTCGGAGCGCATCAGGACAAGGAATGTGTCGTCGCCGGAAAGCGTGCCGACCACATCGTTCCACACCATTGCGTCAAACACTTCGCAGGCGGCATTGGCCATGCCGGTATAGCATTTGACGAGCACAAAATGGCCCGCGAAATCCGCCTTAAGCACAGATTCCCGGAAGATTGTTTCAAACCGGCTGGGCGAATGGGCGCTTTTACCTGCGCCGGAGGCCGCGACATAGCGGTAATGCCCATCCCCGGTGGCGACTTTGACAAGCCCCAGTTCCCGGATATCCCGCGATACGGTGGCCTGCGTCACCTCAAAGCCGCTCCGGCGCAAATGCGCGAGAAGTTCTTCCTGTTTATCAATAGAATGCTGGCCGATCAGCTCCAAAATTTTGCTGTGGCGTGCGTTTTTCATTGTGTTACCGTCCTTTCAGCTTTTTGTCTATGGCTTCAAACTGATCCGCCTCGTTGAAGCAGATCAGCGAAATGTACTTGTCCGACAGCGCGACGTCCACTGTGTCTTGACAGGAAATCGTCTCCGGACTGCGGCCGTCGCAACTGAGCAGCGCGTTATGAGGCCCCAACGGAGAAGACAGCGAAACGCGCAGACGGCGTCCGGCCGAAAACACCATGGACGGACTGTGCAGGCTGTGGGCGCAGATGGGTGTCACGACGAGTCCTGCAATGTGAGCATCCAGCACCGGGCCGCCCGCAGAAAGCGAATATGCGGTAGAACCCGTGGGCGTTGCGATGACCACGCCGTCGCCCTGGTAATGGTTGACCAGAATGTCGTCGCAGAAAATCTCTACATCGACCGTCTGAGAGATGCCGCTTTTTGAGATGACCACATCGTTCAGCGCCGTTTGGCGGAACCGATTCTGTCCGTCCACGGAAACAGAAAGGATAGAGCGCCTGTCAAGGATATATTCTCCATGCACCAGGCGTTCCAGCTTTTCCATCTCATAGGCTTCGACGGTGGCCAAAAAGCCCATACGGCCGATGTTGATGCCCAGAAGCGGCTTATTATATCCCAGGCTCTGGCGTGCGGCGTGCAGGATCGTGCCATCGCCGCCCACCGTCACGATCACATCACAAAGTTCGAACGCTTTGGCGTCCTCCGCAAATTCCTGTCCCATTCCGACAAAATACTCCCGCACTGCATCGGACAGCAAAACGCGCGCGCCGGCACCCCGCAGCGTTTTTGCCGCACGAAGCGCCGTGGGAACGGCATTTTCTTTTTTTAGGTTTGGGATCAAAAAAACAGTCACAAAACCACACCTTTACAGGGATTCATGCGCCTTTGACACAACCGCTTCTATCGTACGCTGCGGCAGGCCTTCAGGCTGTACGCATTTGCGCACATGCATCAGAAATTCGATGTTCCCCTCCGGTCCCTTGATGGGTGAAAAATCCAGGCCAACGGCAGAAAAACCATTCTGAACGGCAAAGCCGGACGCCGCTTCAATGACTTCACGGTGGGTAGCAGCTTCGCGCACGACACCTTTCTTCCCAACCTTTTCCTTCCCGGCCTCAAACTGCGGCTTTACAAGGCAGACACCTTCCGCCTCCGGCGCGGTGATGGCGGCAGCGACCGGAAAGATATGCTTGAGAGAAATAAAGGAAACATCCACGCTGAAAAAAGCGACTGGCTCCTGTAGCTGTTCCGCTGTCACATGGCGGATGTTGGTGCGTTCCATATTCACAACACGTTTGTCGCAGCGCAGCGTCCATGCAAGCTGTCCGTAGCCCACGTCCACAGCATATACCTTTACAGCTCCGTTCTGCAGCATGCAGTCGGTGAAACCGCCTGTGGACGCGCCGATATCCATGCAAACCTTTCCCTCCGGGGTGAGCGGAAATACCTGCATCGCCTTTTCCAGCTTCAGTCCACCACGGCTCACATATCGGATATCATGGCCCCGTACTTCCACGTGTGCATTTTCGTCTACCATATTGCCGGGCTTGTCGCTTTTTTCCTCACCCACATACACAATGCCGGCCATGATGAGCGCTTTTGCACGCTCCCGGCTCTGTGCCAGGCCGTTTTGGCAAAGATATTGATCCAATCGAATTTTCACTTGACGTCTCCTTGCTTCATAATAGCTGCTGCCAGGGACGCCGCATCCAACCCAAAGCGGGCGCGCAATTCGTCCACAGAAGCATGCGTCAGCCCGTTGTTCGGCACGGCGATATGCCGATAAGACGCGTTGCAGCCGCGCTCCAGCAGCGCGGCCGCCAGATGCTCACCGATACCGCCGCCCCGCACGCCCTCCTCTGCAAACAGGATGCTGCGGTAACCGCCGAGCGCATCACAAAGCCCCTGCGGCAGAGGATGTATCACTGTAAGTTTGTACACATCCACGCAAACGCCTTGCTGC
Source organism: Ruthenibacterium sp. (assembly GCF_017421385.1). NCBI lineage: Bacteria > Bacillati > Bacillota > Clostridia > Eubacteriales > Oscillospiraceae > Ruthenibacterium > Ruthenibacterium sp. Next base: position 35,920 of record NZ_JAFOIN010000092.1, read on the forward strand.
GCGGCCAATTTCGCGGCCGCCAACGCTTCCTTAGCCTGTGCGCCATAGGTCACGAGCGCCGCATCCGCGGGACCTTCCGCACGAAACACGTCGTATTCCAGGCCGCTGCAGTCCAGAGCGGCCAACGCTTCGTCCTCCGCGCCGCGCGGGTAACGCAGCGCACGCGGGCCGTCTTCCAGAAGGAGCCGTTCCAGCCAATATGCCAATTCTGCGTAATTGCAGGGAGAAACGATCTGAAAACTGTCGAGCTCACTGAAAAACGCGGCGTCATAGATACCCTGATGCGTCTCGCCGTCACCGGGCACAAGGCCGGCGCGGTCTACCGCGAAAAGCACGCTGAGACGCTGCAAATTGACGTCGTGAATGATCTGGTCGTAACCGCGCTGCAGGAATGTGGAATAGATTGAAACAACGGGCCGCATTCCATTTGCCGCCAGGCCGGCGGCAAACGTGACGGCGTGCTGTTCCGCCATGCCCACATCGAAGAACCGCGATTTGTGCTGCTTATAAAAATACTGAAGCCCTGTGCCGTACTTCATGGCCGCCGTGATCGCGCAGATACGTTCGTCCTGCCCGGCGAGCTGTGCCAACTGCTGCCCGAACACTGTGGAAAAAGAGCTGTCCGGCGCGACGTCCGGATCCGTCAGATGGTTTACATCGAAAGCGGAAACGCCGTGAAATTCGCCGGGATTTTGTTCCGCCGGCGTAAAGCCTTTCCCCTTTATGGTCAAAACGTGAACGAACAGCGGCGCGCTTTGCTCCTGCCGGTATGCATCAAACAACATGGAAAGTTCTTTGACGTCGTGCCCGTCAACCGGGCCGACGTATTGGAACCCCATTTCCTCAAACATTGTGGAATGATACAACGAACGCCGAAATGCAGATTTCACCGTTTGGATGCCTGCCTTGATGGCGCCGCCCACGACCGGCGTGGAGTCCAGGAGAGATTCCACATCCCGTTTTGCTTTGAAATAACGCGGGCTGGTGCGCAGTTGGGTAAGATACTGCGCCACCGAACCGACGTTTTTGGAAATGGACATTTTGTTGTCGTTGAGCACGACGATCAAATTGTTCAGGCTACGGATATTGTTCATGCCCTCATAGATCATGCCACCGGTAAAAGCGCCGTCTCCCACGACGGCAATGACCTTGCCCGGCTCATGCCGAAGCTTCTTCGCCTGGGCCATGCCGATGGCAGCGGAGAGTGAGGTATTGCCATGTCCCGCGATAAAAGCGTCGTGTTCGCTTTCCCGCGGGCTTGGGAACCCGGAGATGCCTCCCAGCATGCGAAGCCGGTCGAATCCTTCCCTGCGCCCGGTAAGGATCTTGTGCGTATAACACTGGTGTCCCACGTCCCAGACAAATTTATCGCTGGGTGTAGCAAACACCTTATGCAGCGCAACCGTCAGTTCAATGGTACCGAGATTGGAGGAAAGATGCCCTCCGGTTTTGGAGACGGAGTCGATCAAAAACGCGCGGATCTCCGCGCACAGCTCCTGCAGCTGTCCGAAATCCAGCCGTTTGACGTCGGCCGGGGAATGGATCGTGTCTAAAAGGCGCGTGCCGTTCACGTCCTTTCTATCAATCGTTTTACTGCCTTCAGGGTGCGGGGACGATCACAGCGATCAAAATTCCCAATAACGCGCCGGAAAGCACTTCAAATGGAGTGTGCCCCACTTTTTCCTTCAGCTTGCGGCCATTCTGCGCCAGATAGGCAGGTGCGTCCTCGTCTTCGCTCAGCCAGTCGGATATCATACGGTTGAGTACCTTGGCCTGTTCGCCGGTCTCACGCCGCACACCCATGGCGTCGTACATTACGATAGCGGCCAGGATAAATGCAATAGCGAAAATGGGCGAGTTGACGCCCTGGCTTTTTGCTGCGGCCATAAACATGGAACAGACGAGCGCCGAGTGTGCACTGGGCATGCCGCCTGCTCCCCACATGCGCTCCGCTTCAAATTTGCCGCTCAGGATATAGTTGATGATCGTCTTACATATCTGCGCCGCCAGCCAGGAGAGCAGAGCGACGGACAGGATGTAATTCCCGAAAAAAAGCCGTTGCAAAACATGCATTACGATCTGGTCCTTTCTACTGATTTCGTTCCAGCAGGCTGGCCGCTAAGGTCTCCAGAAACTGCGCCCGGCCGCCGAATGCCGCGCGTAGGACGCCACAGGCCCCGTCTGTCAATTCCTGCGCAATCCCGCGGGAGCGTTCCACGCCGTGCAATGTAACAAACGTCGTTTTCCCATTGGCCGCGTCGCTGCCAATGGGTTTGCCCAACTGCTGCGCCGTCGCCGTAACGTCCAAAATATCGTCAATGATCTGGAACACCAGTCCTACGGAAAAGGCATATCGCGCAATGGCCTGCCGCTGAATATCGTCTGCACTTGCCGCCACCGCTCCCAGCTGCGCCGCCGCGTTGATGAGCATTCCGGTCTTGTTGCGGTGCACCTCGCGCAATTCTTCAGCCGTGGCAGGCTTTTCTTCAAAAGCAAGGTCAAGCTCCTGACCCCACACCATACCGTTTGCCCCGGCCGCACGGCTCAGCGCACAAACGGCGGCGGTGTTCTGGACGGCAGTGCCTGGTGAACCGGAAAGAGTTTCGAATGCTGCCGTAAGCAGAGTGTCGCCTGCCAGCAGAGCCGTAGCCTCCCCAAAAGCTTTGTGGCACGACGGACGCCCTCGGCGCATATCGTCATTATCCATGCAAGGAAGGTCGTCATGGATGAGAGAATAGCAGTGCAGCATCTCCACCCCAGCCGCATAACAGGCTGCCGCGTTTCTGTTGCCGTCCAGCATATCACACACGGCCAGGCAAAGCACGGCGCGCACACGCTTTCCGCCGCCGAACAGGCTGTACCGCGCCGCCTCACACACGCGGGAGCGTTCGTTAAAGCACCGGTCCGCCTGCTGCGCCAGCGCCGTCTCGGCCGTGTTCAAATATGCCTGGTACTGCGCGTTGTAATCCATAGAACGCTCCTTCTTTATTCCTGCTTTCCGGCGTTTTTTGCGTCGATCTCATCAATGGTGATCTGCGCCTTTTGCAGTGTTTCGTTGCAAAAGGCGATGAGTTCTGCCGCCCTGGCGTACAGCACAAGGCTGCGGTCCAGAGGCGTCTCCGAGTCGGAAAGCTCCGCAAGGATAGCGTCCAGCTCCGTGCCCGCCGCTTCAAATGTCATTTCTTTTTTCATAGCTCTTCCTCTGTAATAATCGTTTCCACCCTGCAGCCCAGCCGTCCTGCGGCCAGCTGTACCTCTACCCTGTCGCCCTCCGAAGCGTCCGCGCTGCTTTTGAGCACAGAGCCCGCTTTCCGGGCGATGCTGTAACCGCGCGCCAGTACACTGTATGGACTGAGCGAACCGCAGAGCATGGCTGCGTGAGCAACGCGCCCCTTGGCGGCGTCCATTTTGCCATGCATGGCAGTCCGGGCGGCGTCAGCTTTTTCTGAAAGCTCCCGCAGCAGGCCCAGCGGCAGCGAACGCGCCGCCGCAAGCTGGGGCGCCGTCTCTATATCCCGCACTCTATTATAACATAACTGAAGGCGGTTTTGTATTTCTTTGCAAATATTTGAATAACTGCGCCGAATCTCCCGCAATTCCGCTTCCATGTCCGGCATCACCAGCTCCGCTGCCGCCGAAGGCGTAGGAGCACGCAGATCCGCCACAAAATCCAGAATGGAGAAATCGATCTCATGCCCCACGGCCGAGACTACGGGCGTACTGCTGGCAAATGCCGCGCGGGCGATACTCTCATTGTTGAAAACCCACAGATCCTCCCGTGAGCCGCCGCCCCGCGCAACGATGATCACGTCCACACGTCCGCCCTTGTCCAGCCGCGTAATGGCGTTTGCGATCTCCGGAGCAGCCTCGTTTCCCTGTACGGTTACAGAATAAAGCAGAAAACGTGCAATCGGATAGCGCCTTTGCGTCACGTTGAGGATATCCTGCAACGCCGCGCCCGTTTTGGAGGTAACCAGGCCGACGCATTTCGGCATTGCAGGCAGGGGCTTCTTGTGCTCCGGAGCGAACAGACCTTCCTTGTCAAGCTTTTCCTTGAGCTGCTCGAATGCCATCTGCATTGCACCAATACCGTCCGGAAACATATCTTCCACATAGACCTGAAACGCGCCGTCCCGCTCGAACAGAGAAATCCGGCACCGCACGATGACTCGCATGCCGTTCTGCGGCATGAATGCCAGATTCTGTGCATCACGCCGGAACATAACTGCTTTGACAGAGCATTGCTCGTCTTTCAGGGAAAAATAAAAATGTCCGGTCTTATAATGGTTCGTAAAATTGGATATCTCGCCGCGCAGCGCCACATCTGTTAAAACAGAGTCCCGCTCCAACAGCGTTTTCACATAACGGTTCAGCGCCGTTACCGTGATCACATTGGCCATGCCTGAACCTCCTTTGCCGCCAGAACGGCCACGCCGATGGCGTTGTCGCTGGAATACCGGCCCGGTACGAAATAAATATCCGGCTGCGTCCGCTGTACATAAGCGCGTATGATATCGCTGCTCATCACGCCGCCCGCGCATACCACCGGCACGCCGGGATACTGTTCCTGTGCGGCACAGATCATTCGAAGTACCGTCTGGCCCACGGCACTCAGGCAATATTTCGCAACGTAAGCCGGGGCTGCGCCACGTTCCAGCAGTGCGGCGCACTGGTTTTCCAATCCGGAAAAGCTGCAGTCCGCACCTTTTACGCTTACCTTTGGCTTTATCTCTTCGCTGCATTCAGAAGCGAGGATGGAAAGCTCCGCCCCTGCCGGGAACGCAAAGCCCAGTTTTACGCCGATGCGGTCCACCGCCTGGCCGGCATAAAGGTCGGTGCTGCCGCCCACCCGGCACACGACAGACGTTCCGCTGCACAAAAGGAGCTCGGTGGTTCCGCCCGAAATATGGAACACAAGCACGCGCCGTGCGAAAAGCGACGCCCCCGCTGCGGAGAGCAGAGCGGCGGCGATATGCCCCTGTTGATGAGTGGTGCGCACCAAAGGGACGCCGCGCGCCAGTGCCAGCCCCTGCGCCACTGCAAGCCCTGTGAGGAAGCACGGCATATATGAGCCTTCCACCGGGCGCGGTTTCTCCGAAACGCCGACGGCGTCCACTCTGTGCAACGGAAACTCGGCATCCAGCTCCCGCAGCAGCTCCGGAAGCGCAGCCGTATGGTGAAACACGGCGTCGCTCTGCCGGAGGCCCAGTTCGCCCGGCTTCACGGGTAAAAAACGTTTACGGTCACAAACAACCTCTTCGGCCGCGGTGTCGAACACAGCCAAAGAGGTTGCATAATTACTCGTATCAATGCCAAGGGTGTACATAATGCTCAGGCTTCCTCCGAAGCGGAGTCCGCCGGAACGGCAGGCTCGTCCGCTTTTGCGCTGTGCGCCTCCCGGGAGATTGCCCCCAGCACGCCGTTGATGAACTGGTAGTCCTCTTCTCCGGCGTATTTTTTCGCCAGCTCTACCGCTTCGTTAATGACGATACTGTCCATATCGTCGCTGCCGTTGAACCGCATTTCGGTCACGGCGAGGCGCAGGATGGCCGCATTTACGCGCGGCAGACGGGCCAGCGTCCAATCTTTAAGCCTGGCCTTGATCAGATCGTCCACTTCGGCGCTGTGTGCGTAAAAGTTTGCCAGCAGCGCTTCGCCATACGCATCGACGGCATATTCGTCCTGCTCGCGTGATGCGGCAACGATCTCCTCGATGCTGTTGGCGTTGAAGCTGGCTTCAAAGGCGGCGATAAAAGCGTTTTCACGGGCAATTCTTCTCTTCATGATATTCCTCACAAAAACAAACCCTCCTGCAGAGAGCGGGAGGGTCATGGATTTTCTCGGTTACTCCGCTTCCGGGCCGGCAGTTTCCTGCGCGACGCCTGTTACCACAATGTTGACTTTAGAAACGGTGATGCATGTCATGTTCTGCACAGAACTTTTCACGTTTTCCTGCACCTTCTCGCAGAGCTGCGGAATCTTATAACCATACCTCACCATGATATTCACCGTGATCTCCGCCACATCATCAGTGAGCTGGACGAGGATCGGCTTTTGAAGATTCACCTTATTGAACAGGCTCTTTACACCCATCGTTCCGGTGGATACTTCCTTCACGCCTTCGATCTCAAGCGTGGCGAGCTTTGCGATCTTCGCAATGACATCCGTGGATATCTGCAGGCTGCCGCCGATGGTGCTGGAATTTGTAACGTCCATTTCAAAGCCTCCCTGCCCGCTGCGCGGGCGCACATGCAAGTTTTCAGGAGTGCCGGGCACGTTTTTTCACTGCCGGCATCCCACAAGCCGCTGGCGGCAGGAAAGCCGGCGCACCAACTGTGCGCCGGCCGCCCGTCGAAGCGGCTTTGGAATTATTATACCATCTTCCGGCTGCTTTCACAACACCTATTTCACTTCGACGATACTGATATTTTTCGCCTCCGTCTCCATTTTACCCAAAATGATATCCCGCAGCTGCGCCACCTCACTCTTATCCAATCCTTCGCTGCCTGTTTTCACGGCAAGGTTGATCTTTTCTCCCTCGATAAATGCGACGCAATCCGCAAAGCCTTTCGCCTTTACCATGTTTTCGATGTCGCTTTCCACTGTGATGCTGTTGATGGTGTTGGTGAGCGTTTGGGTGACCGCTGTCTTTTCAGTCTCGGACAACTCGGCATTTTTCAGCGCCTGCTGCATGGTGTCCAACGCTTCATCCCGCGTTTTGCTTCGTGTCAGTCGAGCCTGTTCAAAGTATTTGTCGTTGCTGGTCTCATTCGCGCTCACAAGCTGTGCGTCGCCGTAGTTCTTGTCGGGCAGCGCCTCCTGCACGGGCAGGGCGTCCAGCACGCCGGATGTGGTGCCGTCTGTAACAGTTTCCACGGCTGCGTTGGCGCTTACAGCACCGGGGTCCTGCAGTGCGAAAGGCGCGTCTGTTTTCGCGTACTCCCAGTTCAGGTACACCGCAACGCCCAGCGCCACCACCAGGGTAAGCAAGGTGAATTGTCTTTTGCTTTTTGCGCTTTTCATATGCATCCTCCGTCTAAATCATTTTTGTAACGCATATCCGGTTGGTCGAAAGCCCCAATACAACCGAGACCAGATCGGTAATGCGTTTTATCACAGTAATATCGTCCCCGCCCTCGCACACCACGGCCACGCCCTTCACCTCCGGTTCGATGTGCGTTTCCACAAGAGGTTGTTTTCCATCCGCCGCGTCAACGATGATATGCTCGCTTTTATAGGATTCCTTTCGGTCCGTCACACCGTCCGATCCGTCCTGCGTCGTCTGTGTATCAGATTGTTCGTCGCGTGCATACACCGTTTCTCCGGCGCTTTCCAGTGTGATCATCACCTGCACTTTGCCGGCGCCCTGCACGCTCTCCAGCATTTCGGTCAGGCGGGTCTCCAATTCCTGAACGCCCGTCGCTGCGCTCACAGCCTGCTGTGTGCTCTGCCGCGCCGCGCCCGTGGAACCCTCCCGGCCTCCGAACAGAATGTCGGATAAAAAAATCAGGCAGATCCCCGCGAGCCCGACAAAGAAAAGCCAATTCTTTTTCTGGAACAGCCCGTGCAGCATTTCCTGCCAGCCCCCATGCTCCGCTTTCTTTTCCATTTGCATTATCCTTCTTCATTTACCGTTACCGGGACATGTGTTCCCAGCGCTTTTGTGACAACATCCTCCACGCCCGAAACATCTGTGCCGCCAGGGACTATTACAGTGACGTCCGCCACCTCTACGGTCTCGCTGTCGGCGTCCAACGCCACGTCCACTTCGGTGTACGCAATCCCGTTCTCCGCAAGCGCGCTGCGCACAGTATCCTCCAACCGTGTGCACACCGTGTTCAACACCATTGCTTCCGTATCCGGCGCCTGCACTGTCTGCGGCGCTTCCGGAATGTCGAACGTTACATGCCCATCGCCCAGGCTTTGCAGCGGGGCGAATGCGGTTATTAAAATATATAGGGTGAGTATCAGCTTTATGACAGAAAACCGCGTCCGGGAGGAAGAAAGCTGCCCGAGGATGCCAGCCGCGATACACGCAAAGCACACGGCCAGCACCCAGGCCCTGATTTGTTCCAATTCTACCCTCCATTCCCCAGCAGGATCATCACAAGCGTGGAAGAAATGACGATCAGGCTAAAAAAGACAACCATCGAAATGTAAAGGCTCACACAATCCGAGAAGCCGGAAAGCAGCTTTGCGCTTTTGGTGCCGCCCGTTGCCGACGCCACGATGTTTCCGGCGGAAAACACAAGGTGGTACGCACAGCACTGTATGAGCAGCGGCAGAAACGACGCCGCAATGACGGCGATCACCGCAAACCCTACTGTGCCTTTGAGCATTTTCAATCCGGCCAGCACACTGCCCATTGCGTCGGAGATTGCCCGTCCCACAACGGGCACGCCGCTGCTCAGCAGAAATTTCCCGGTTTTCAGCGCGAGTGTATCCGCGCTCTGCGCAAATATCCCCTGCAGGCCGATGAGCGCGCCGAACACCGTGGCGCAAAACGTGAGCAGCCACTTCGTCCATCGGCATACGGAGGCGGTCAATTGCGAAAGGTCCAGCGTACTGCCTACGGCCGCAGTAGCATTCAGCGCCAGCAGCACACGCGTGAGCGGCAGCCCCACTCTGCACAGAATATCTGCCATAACCATAGCCGCACCGAAGAAAAAGCCACTGTACAGCGCCGCGCCGCCTACCTGTCCGCAGGCTGTCAGCACAGAAGCGAACACCGGAACAAAAGAAATGATATAAACGCGGCTTGTTTCGATTGCATCCTGCAGTACACCGGTGAGCGCCAGCATGCAGGAAGAACAGAGCGTGAACACAGCCAGCGTGACAACAGTATCCACAAGGCCCGCGAGTTCCGGCGACGTTCGCTCGGTGCACATGCTTTTTCCCACGGCCGCCAGCAGCAGCAGGCCGCACAGCCTTGCCAATAGTCTCAAAGGCTCATGCAAGCTCTCGCGCAGTATTTCCGCGCCCTTTTCCAGCCAGTCGGACAATGTCATCCCGCTGAAATCCCCGGCGGTCATTGGTGCTTCCTGCGTGACCTGCGCCCATTCCTCAGGTATCCCGGATTGCCCGCTTCCAGAGTCTCCCGCCGCCTCCTGCGCCAGCGCCGGCACGCCGGCCGCCGCAACGCAGAACAGCATGGCTGCAAGGCAAGCCAGCCGTTTCCAAATCCTTCGTGAGTGAAGCGGCTCCTTCATCGCAGCAGCGCCAGCAGCGTATCCGTCAGCACCGTGAACAGCGGCATAGCCGCCAGCAGCACGGCCACCTTGCCCGCCAGCTCCACGCGTCCGGCAAGGGCCGTTTGCCCTGCTTCCATGCACAGGTCCTGCACGCTTTGGGCCATCAGCGCGATGGCGACGGCCTTGAACACGGTTCCCAAATGCTCGAAGCCTGAAAACTGCGAAAGAGTTTCCACAAAAGAAAGTACAGGCCCCAGCGCCTGCATGACGAACCAAAGCAATACCATGCAGCAGGCCAGTGCGGCCAGCACCGCGTATCCGGGATTGTATTGGCGCAGTACGCTCAACAGCACCAGCGCACACAGACAGAAGCCCAGGACCTTGAAAATGTCCATGGCAGGTCACAATGCAAACAGGTCCTTGATGGTGTCGAACAGGACGCTGATCTGGCTGATGATCATCATCAGCACGACGATAAGCCCCGCCAGCGTCGTCATCATGGCCTGTTCCTCCCGGCCGGAACGGATCAGCAGCTGGTTGAGCACAGCTACAATGATGCCGATGGCGGCGATCTTGAATACAAAATCAATGTTCATTTTTCGCTTCGCTCCTTTTTCACATACAGCGTGCTGCCCGGAACGCCGCCTGGCTCACAGCAGCAGCAGCGCGGCAGCCCCGCCCAGCGAGAGGCCCAGCGTCCGGTACAGCCGGCGCTGCTGGGCAGCCTCCGCTCTGGCAGCATCCAAAGCGGTTTCCAGCTGTGTTTGGGCGTAGGCCAGCCTTTGTTCCTCCTCCTGCGCAGGACAGCCGCCCAGCCCCTCCAGCGCGCCGCGCAGCAGCACGCGCTCTTCCCGCCGCGTCACGCCCGCAATCTCCCGTTCAGTGCGGCAAAGCGCATTGTCCAGCTCTGTCTGAAGGCCGCAGCCGGAGGCGAGATCGGAAAAATAAAGCGGCAGCGCCGACAGCCGGGTATTTTGCTGTGCCGCAGCGAGGATTTCCTCCGTTCGGCCGCAGCGAAAATGAAGGTCGTCCCGCACTGCGCCCAAAAAAGCGCAGATATCCGCCAGCACCTGTACGCGGCGCATGGCGGCGTTGCCTTTGCGCCAACCCATGGCTGCGCCCGTGTAAAGCACAAGTATCGCACCGATACATTTAAAAAACAGTTCCCGCATCCACGACCTCCGATATTCTGCCCGGTGTTTCCTTACCTTTTAAAAACGCCACATGACGGAAAGCGCCCGTCTGCAGCAGAGCCGTGTACTGCGGCCTGCGGCGCAGCGTTTCCGCGTCAGGCGCGTGGATGGTCACCACAAGCCCGACGCCTGCGTTTGCCGCCTGCGTGATCGCCGCGATATCTTCCATTGCTCCAACCTCGTCACACACGATAACGTCCGGTGCAAGTGCGCGCAGCGCATGCTGCATACCGATGTGTTTGGGGTATCCCGAAAGCACGTCGCAGTGCTGAGGCAGCCGCGTGCAGAAGCCGGACTGCTCCACAGGGGCGATTTCGAAACGCTCGTCCACCACGGCTGTTTTTCGGCCCGCCGCGGAAAGCTCCGCCAGCACGGCGCGAAGCAGCGTCGTTTTGCCGCTGCCCGGCGCACCCGCGATCAGCAGCCCCACGCCGGGTGCGCACAGCAGCGGACGCAGAACGGCGTCGCAGGCACACAAGCCCGTGCGAGCCACGCGCAGATTGATGGACGTGATATTTTTGAGCGTAAAGGTTCCGCTGCCATCCACGAATGCCGTACCGCACACGCCCGCCCTGTGCCCGCCCGGCAGCGGAACAAAGCCGTTCGCGATGCAATCCGCAAAACTGTGCACCGAATATCCGCAGATGGCCTGAAAGCAGTTCTGCACCAGCGTGTGCGGCGTAGACAGCACGCCTGTATCCGGTTTTTCTCGCCAACCGCCGTCTATGGAAACAAACCGTGCGCCGCTCGGCGTGCTAAGCGACACCGGGCGGCCCGAACGCAGGCGGATTTCCGTAATGTCCCCCGCCCACCGGGGCGGAATGCGCATCAGCGCCTGCGAGACTGCACCGGGCAGCTGTGACGCAGCATGATAAAAAGCGTCCATCTCTTCCCGTCCTTTGCCATTCATTTGTTCAATGATATGAAACGCGGACAGGCGTTAGAACCAAAAATGCCCCGGGCGCTGAATGCGTCCGGGGCATACCTGTATTGTGTTATTCGTCGTTTTCCTGCTCGTAAGCTTCCTGTTCTTCCACAAGCCTTTCCCATTCGGCCAGGACCTCGTCCTGATGAAAACGGGTATCGTCCAGCTCATCGCATACGTCCCGCAGACGCGTGTGATCCCGCAGAACATCAGGGTCGTTCACTTCACCCTCCAACGCCATAATGCGCAGGGCCAGAGTCTCCATTTCATCCTCCAGCGCTTTGATCCGTGTGCGAAGCTCCGCGCGACGGCGGCGTTGCTCCTTGCCGTAAGCAGCCTTGCCTGCAGACGCCGTCTTTTCCGGTGCGATGTTTTTTTCAGGCGGCACAGCCCCGCGGTGCATCATCGCGTCATAATCTTCATATAGCGAAGTCTTTCCGTTTTCAATGAATAAAATTGGACAAGCAAGGCTGTTCATCAGATAACGGTCATGAGTGACGAGCACAAGCGTCCCCTCATAGGAAGCCAGCGCCGCCCCCAGAGATTCCCGGGTATAGATATCCAAATGGTTCGTCGGCTCGTCCAGGAACAAAAGATTCGGCTTTTCCAGCAAAATTTCCGCAAAGCGCAGACGGGCCAGTTCGCCGCCCGAAAGTGCCGAACACGGCTTGAATACATCTTCACCACGAAAATTCAGCTTGGCCAAGTGGCTGCGCACCTCAAGTTCCGTGAATTTTGGATATTTGTCCCAAATCGTGCTGATGACCGTGCCGCCTCGGCGAAGCTGTTGCTGTTCGAACACAGACGGCTTTGCGCCAGCGCCTAAGCGCACTGTGCCCGCCTGTGGACGCAGCTTGCCGTCCAGCACACGCAGCAACGTGGATTTTCCCGCGCCGTTCGGGCCCGCGATGACCAGGCGTTCTCCCCGCTTTACAAGCAGATCCAATCCTTCAACAAGTCTTTTGCCGCCCAGTGTGACAGAAATATTCTTCGCCGTAAGAATCTCGTTGTAAGGCGTCACATCGAAGGTGAAGCGGAACTTCAGATCGGTGTGGGAGGTGCGCGGTGCTTCTGTGATCTCCATTTTCTCAAGCTGCTTGCGCCTGCTTTGGGCCATTTTTGTGGTGGAGGCGCGCACCAGATTACGCGCAATATAATCTTCCAGCTTCGCGGCTTTCTCCATATCCGCATCATGCTGCTTCTGCTGAAGCGCCACAGCCGCCTCTTTCTGCGGAAGATAAGCGGAATAATTCCCCTTATATGCTGTAAGCGTATTGTCCTCGATTTCGAAAATGCGGTTGCAGACAGCATCAAGAACATAACGGTCGTGGCTCACCACCAGAATCGCGCCCGGATAGGTTTTGAGATAGCTTTCCAGCCATTCCATCGTCTCAAAATCCAAATGGTTTGTCGGCTCGTCCAGAATCAGAAGATCAGGCTTTTGCAGCAGCAGCTTGGCAAGGCAAAGTCGGGTATGCTCGCCGCCGGAGAGCACAGCCACGCTTTTCTGATAATCCGGCGCGGGAAAAGCCATGCCATTCAATATCTTTTTGATCTGTGTGTCCATATTATAGCCGTCCGCCGCATCTACAACAGCGGAGAGCTGCGCATGACGTTCCAAAAGCATATGGTCGTCCGGACACTCCGCCATCTGACGCTCCAGACGCTTCATCTCGTCCATCGCGTCCAAAACGGAACGAAACGCGTTTTCCATTTCTCTATATACCGTGCATGCGGGGTCCAGCACGCTGTTCTGCTCCAGATAACCTATCGTCGCCCCGTGCGCCAGCGTCACGATTCCGTCATCCGGGTACAGCTCACCCGTGATGATCTTGATGAGCGTGGTTTTGCCTGCGCCGTTCTCGCCAATAATTCCGGCGCGGTCTTGTGCGTCCAGCACGCAGCTGATGTTCCTGAGACACAGCTCAGCTCCAAAATATTTTTGAATGTTTTGTATCGTTAATAACATAATTTTCTCATTGATCTGCCGCGTATATCGTTACGTCGGCGTTTTCATACACGACCACAAGCCCGGATAGCTGGCTTGTGTCGCCCGGATACTGTTTGGAACAAACAAGGTAGTCGATGCCGTTTTCCGCACAAAGTCGCAGGACTTCCTCCGGCGCCGTCGATGCATCGAACAGTGCAGTATTCACAGCCTGCTTTTGCGCAACAACGGCCTCGGAAACCCCCATGTTCGTCACTGCATAGGTATAGCCTTCCATATATGCCTGCCGGCCGCTCATCGCGGTATACAAGCTGGAGATACCGTCCGAGGCGTTGGCCATGCTGTGAATACGGTTGGTAGCGAACACTGCATCCTGCGGCGTATTGCTCTGCAGCCATTTCATCGCCGCCTCATCGCCTGCGCTGGCGGTGCTGACATACGGGTACTTGGGGATAATATCAAGGTTACGCGCCAGCTGGCGCATCCCGCTGCCTGTAAAGTTAATCACCAGCACGGCGCTGGTGGCGAGACCGACGGCACCGCACAGCGTGCAGAAGGCTTTTCCCGCGCGTGTACGCACCGTCGTGACCTGGTCAACCGCGAGCAGATTCATAAACATAATTGCAATCAGAACAAAATAAAGCTGGCTGTATGAGGGATGCCAAAACAGAAAATAGGCAAGAAAGCCGCCCGCCACAATGCCGTTTGCCAGCAAGCGTTCCGCCGGAAGCCGCAGCAATCCGTGGATGTCCCTACAAAGCCCTTTTAAATACAGTGGAAATTGAAAAGGCTGCATACAAAATGCATGCAAAACCGCTCCCAGCACCATGCATACCGCACCGGCCGCTGCGCTGTCTCCCATCCATGCACGCAGCCACTGGCGCGGTGCGGAAGCTTCCAACGTCTTGAATCCGAAATGAACACTGGTGTTTGTCCCGGAAGAAAAAATCACAAGGTAGACCACCAGGAAAACCGCCAGAACTCCAGCCAACGCGGTCAATGCCCGGCTCCAGCGCGGTTTGCGGAACAGTACAAACAGCATTGTGACCGCAAAGCTGCAAACGACAATGGCTGCTGCCGGCCCTTTGGCAAAACACACAAGTGCAAAACTGCCCAGAAAAACCGTCAGATACATCCAACTCACATCAAAGCATCTGCGGGCCATTTCTGTAAACAGGATCACAAAAACCGAAACAAAAACAGCCGCTGTTCCCTGCGCATTCACGTTCGTAATGAGGTGCATCATATTTGTATTGCCGAAACTGCCTGTTCCGTTTGTCAGAGCTGTCCACAGGCTGGCGCAGTTGAACAAAAACATGGCGAAGGTGAACAATAACGCCTTGTTCCGATGGCCGCGGTAAAAGCAGATGCCCAGTGCATACAGACAGCACAGCAGAGCAGCCAAAACCAGCGGTCCCGCATAAAACACGTAAATATCATAGCAGGCGATTCCGCTCACAATAGAAAGCGCACCGAACACAAGCTCCGTGAGATAATGATAGGAAAAACGCACCATGGAAAAGCGGATGTCCTGCGGAGGGAATCCCAGCGCAAAGGAATTGGCATTCCCGATATTCCACATCACATCCTGCGTCAGCACGATCTCTCCCGCAGCGGCAGGGTGCGCATTTTTTACGCTGACCATCAGCGCAAACAAAACGGACAGGACACACCAAAGAGTGACCCGTGAAAGGAATCCGCCGTCCGCATATACAGCGCGTGCCGCTTTCCACGGACTTTGCGGCGCGCCCCGCAGGAGCACCAGCCAGAGCAGCCCCAGCACCGGCGGCAGCGCGCGCAGCAGCCACAGAACGCCCAAACGCATGCTGACACAATACAGGACGGCCAGAAAGCCTGTGCCAAGAAGGACGCCCAGCGGCACAGCGAATTCCGGCAGAACCTTCTCCATTCCTGTGACGCGGGCCCAGAAACGGCCGGGGAGGTATAAATACACCGCGGCACAGAGGAAGAAAACAAACATCCCCCACAGCTTTGCTCCAGACACGCGGATGAGCGCCAGATAAGTCAAAACGCAGAGCACGCAAAAACACAACTTTACCCGTGGGAAACCGTCTTTCAATCGGAAGAACAATTTTCTCGGCACGTCGGCCCTCCTCCCTGCAACAGGAAGAAACCGCCGCCGGGAATGCGCCTCGGCAGCGGTTTCTTCATTGTATCTCAAGCCTGCGCAGACATCCTGTGCAGGCATCGATTCTCTTTGCCAGTTTCTTTTATTTGAAGAACCGGTTCAGCAGTGAAACGGCCACGCTGATGATACCCATAACAATGAAAATACCGCACATGCCCATGAGCATGACACTGAGAGACTGCAATACCATATCCATACCAGTACCTCCTTATACTCTGGCGATCAGGTTGAGGATCAGGCCGCCCGCGATAACGCTGGCGATCTGCCCGCCGACATTGACGCCCGCCGCGTGCATGAGCAGGAAGTTCTGCGGGTCTTCCTTCAGGCCCATCTTATGGACCACACGGCTGCTCATCGGAAACGCGGAAATGCCGCATGCGCCGATCATCGGATTGATTTTTTTCTTCGTGAACAGATTGAGGAATTTGGCAAACATCACGCCGCCGACCGTGTCGAAAATAAATGCAAACAGACCAAGCAGCATGATCATCAGCGTGCCCCAGGACAGGAACATATCCGCCTGCATCTGGGTGGCAACGGTGATGCCGAGCACGATAGTAATGAGGTTTGCCAGCACATTCTGAGCTGTTTCAGAAAGGCTGTTCAGAACACCGCATTCACGCAGCAGGTTGCCGAACATCAGGAAGCCGACCAGAGAAACGCTGCGCGGCGCAATCAGGCCCGCAATCACGGTGACCACGATCGGGAACAGGATACGCACCGTCTTGCTGATCTCCTTCGCCTCGTAAGGCATGCGGATCAGACGCTCTTTTTTTGTTGTCACCATGCGGATGACCGGCGGCTGGATGATGGGCACCAGCGCCATGTAACTGTACGCCGCAACAATAATGGCGCCCAGATACTTGGTGCCGTAGAAGTTGCCGACAAAAATAGACGTGGGGCCGTCCGCAGCGCCGATGATGGCAACGCTGGCGGCATCCTGAATGCTGAACATACCCGGAAAAATCAGGTTCACCAGGCAGGCCAGCGTCAGCGTCATAAAAATGCCGAACTGCGCGGCCGCGCCAAACAACAGCAGCTTGGGATTGGCCAGCAGCGGGCCGAAGTCGATCATCGCGCCGATGCCGATGAACAGCAGCAACGGGAACAGCTCGTTGGAGATGCCCGCGCGGAACAGCTCGCTCAGGGCGCCCACCTCGATGCCCAACTCATGCATCTGGTCGATGGCGCCGGAAAGCGGCAGGTTGACAAGGATGGCGCCGAAGCCCATGGGCAGCAGCAGGCTGGGCTCCATGTCCTTCTTGATAGCCAGATAGATCAGAGTGCCGCCGATGGCCCACATCACGACCATTTTAACGGCCGAAACGGGATCAAGCGACAGGATGCTTCCAAACATCGCATTGATAAAATTCATGAATACTTCCATTTACGATTTCTCTCTCCATTCCAAAGATTTGGGATATCGCCTATATAAAACAACGGCATGAGTACACCGCCGCTTTATCCAAAACCATTTTGCCCGAGCTTTCACGCCTGATGGGCATCGCACCACGCGAGGATATCCGCGTATACCTCAGCCCGGTTTGTTTCATTCAATATCTCGTGCCGTGCGCCGGGGTACAGTTTGAGGAAAACGTCTTTCACACCGGCATCTTTCAGCGCGCGGTAAACGGATTCAACGCCTCTGCCGTAATCTCCCACCGGATCTGCGTCGCCGGCAAACAGCGCGACGGGCAGACGCTTGTCCACCTTCTGCGCCCATTGGGGACGGTTCACCGCACGCAAAATCGCCATTAGCTCGTGAAACGCGCTGGCAGTAAAAATAAACGTACACTTTGCATCCTGTGCATACCGTGCAACGACCTCTTTGTCGCGTGAGATCCAGTCATAGGGCGTATCGGGAGAATCCACCCGCTTCAAATATTGGCCGAACGCCATGTTGTTAAGAAACTTCGAACGGTGCTTTCGCCCTTTCACCCTGCCGATCGCCTCAGTAAGAGCAAGTCCTACGCCCGCCAACGGGTTAGGACCGCCCGTGCCGCTGAGCACCAGTGCATGCAGCGTTTCCGGATACAGGACGGCATACATCCGCGCAAAAAAGCTGCCCATGCTGTGTCCGAGCAGGATAACAGGCAGCTCCGGATACGCCTCGCGGGCAAGGCGGTTCATTTCGTGCAGATCCTGCAGCACAAATTTGCGTCCGTCCTTTTCGGCAAAATAGCCGTCTGTTCCGTTCGGGCCGCTGCTTGTGGCGCCGTGTCCCAAATGGTCGTTGCCGCAAACCACATAGCCTTTCTGCGCCATATACCCGGCAAAATCGTCATAACGGCCGATGTATTCGCACATGCCGTGGGAAATTTGCAGGATACAGCGCGGTTCCATCCCGGGACAGGTGTAATAATACCCCGCGACGATGTCCGTTCCATTGGAGGACTTAAAGCTGATGGCGTTTTTCTTTACTTCCGGCATTTGCAAGCTCCTCCTCTTCCATGACGATGCGAAGCAATTCCTCATATCCCTGGATCGTGTAGGTCGGCTGCGGAGCGCCCTCGGGCAAAACCGCGCCGCGGAAGTTGCACCAGCAGGTGTCGATACCCGCTCCCGTGCCCCCGGCGATATCCGCTTTCAGAGAATCGCCGATCATAAGTACCTTTTTCCGGTTTTCAATGCCCAGTGTATTGAGGGCCGTATCGAATATTTTGCGGGCGGGCTTTGTCGCGCCTACCCGGCCGGATACGAACACGCCGTCAAAAAAGCGGCCCAAGCCCGACTTTTCCAAACGGCCCGCCTGCACTTTTTCAACGCCGTTGGAAACAACAGCCAGCGTGGCCACTTCCGCCAGTTCCTCCAGCGCTTCCTCAGCGCCCGGGAACGTATCTGCGCGCTGAGATAACTGTGTTAAGTAATAATCGTTGATCTCCACGGGATTGCCCTGCACGCCAAACGCAGCGAGCAGTTTTTCAAAGCGCTGGATAACAAGCTTGTCCTGCCGTACCTTCCCCTGCTCCAGCGCCGCCCACAGCGCATTGTTGATGTCATGGTACTGGGAGACGGCATCCTCGGTGTTTGGCAGGGAAAAATGCGCCAGCGTATCCCGCAATGCGCCGTCCTCCGCCGCATTGAAATCCAGCAGAGTGCCGTCCACATCAAACAGCAGGCAATAATAAAAGGCCAAAAAACGCCACGCCCCTTCTGCGCGAAAATAGAATCTATCGTTACTATTATCCATGATTTGTCTGCGTTCGTCAACAGGGCCGGCGATAAAATTCTGTTAAGGCAGCAAAAAGCGGCAGGCATGCCCGCCGCAGTCTGCTTCAAATTTGAATGATCTGCTCCTCGTAGCTGCCCTCGTTCTCCATATAATTATAAACGATCGGCCGCTGCGTCCCGGATTCCGGCTGTTGCTGAGAAGATGCCTTTGGGATAAAGAGTTCCATTTCAGGATCCCTGCATCCGTCGCAGGACTCCCCTTCGCAGCAATTCCGGCAGCCGTCGGGGTCCCGATTGTCATAGGCGTCCCCATTTTCTCCGTTGCACAGGCAGGAGCGTTGGTGCGGCGCATCGCCGCCCTCCCAGTCCGGCGGTTCGATATCGTTCCAGTCCGTCAGGTCATAGTTGTCCACGCAGCCGCAAAGGGCATCCTCCTGCGGCTCACTGTTGCAAAACGCATTGTGTTCGATCATACGGCATACCTCCTTGTGCCCATCTTATGCCGGGAGGCTTCGGGATGTGCCGCATGGATTCAGGAATCGAATTCTCCTTTTACACTGCGGGTAAACAAGGTGCGCAACGCGGCATCCGCGTCTGCTTCTTCATAAAGAATGGCGTAAATCGTGTTACAAATAGGAAGTTCCACTCCATAGCGCGCCCCCAGTTCCACCAGGGCGCGCACAGTGGGCACGCCTTCGGCAAGGCTTCCGTACGGCTCACCTTTGATATAGCTCTCTCCGAACTGCCGGTTGTGGCTGTGGCTTGAAAAGAGCGTGGCCTCGTAGTCGCCCAGGTGGCACAGCCCGTATGCGGAAAGCTCGTTTCCGCCCATGGCGCGGATGAGCCGCGCAATCTCCCGCGCGCCCCGCGCCATCAGTGAACCTTTCAAGCTGGAAAGGCCTTTGCCGTCCAGCATGCCCGCCGCAATGCCAATCACATTTTTCGCCGCGGCTCCAACCTCTGTTCCCACAAGGTCTCCGCCTTTGTATAGGCGGATGAGGTCGGTGCTCATCGTTTCCACAATGAAATCCACCACCGTCCGGTCGTCGGAATCCACAACCATACAATTGGGAACGCCGGCTGTAAAATCCTCTACGTGCCCGGGGCCCACCCATACGGCAACCGAGACGGGCTGCGTCACCTCGCTACGGAACACCTGCGTCAGCCGGTCTCCGGTACCGCATTCGAGGCCTTTCATACAAAGGATAAACGTTTTGCCCGCCACAGGATAAGCCTGAATGCATCGCGCCAGCGCGCGCAACTCCTGCGCACTGATGGAAATGACGACAAGCTGCGCCGATTCCAAAGCAGCGCCCAGATCACTGGTCAGGCAAACACGCTCCGGGAGCTTCAGGTAGCGGTTGCCGCCTGTTTCCCGCAGCGCCGCAAGGCTGCGGGAGCCCTCGCGCCCCCAAAGCGTCACGTCATTTTTTGCGCTGTGGTACCACGCTAAAAAAGAACCCCACCGGCCGCAGCCGAGTACGGAAATATTCATAAAAAACTCCTCGGTTTATTTTTGAAAACAGCCGGTCAGCTCGCCTGCGCGCCGCCGGATGCTGCCACAACGCCCTGCCAGGCAGGCGGAGCCTTGCGTTCCGGTGCTTTTACAGCTACAGGCCGCCTGTCCTCTGCCTCATACGCGTGGGTCCGCGTATAGAACAGCAGCTCTTCCAACGCCGCCTGGCTCAGATGCAGCCCATCGCCGATCACATAATCCGGCTTTGCGTAGCCGTCTCCGCCCTTGAGCGCTTCAGACGAGTTCAGGAACGGGAGTCCCAGCTCCTGCGCCAGTTCTTCCAGCGCCTTATTGAAATCATCCAGCGTTTCCATTGTGATGTCAGGATAAGAGCGCACCTTGCCTATGGGCGGAATTGCGTTGATGATGACGTCGCAATACGGGTAAGCATCCTGAATCGCCGCAATCGCGTCGCGGTAAGCATCGATAAACGACTCCCGGGTAAACTGGCCGCTGGCGTTGTTTGTGCCGAAGGTCATCACGACCCGGCGCGGCTTCACTTTTGCGATGGCCTGCGGAATGGTATAGACTTTTGTCTCCCCACTGAAATAAACACAGGGCGCCTGCGAGATGCTCTCGATGCCCATCCCCTCCAACGCCATATAGTTTTCCAGCGGGACAAGCCCGTAAGCAAACATCCGCACAGTATTGGAATCCCCTACGAAAATCGTTTCATCCAGATAGGCCTGGCCCGCATCTGCGCTCTCTGGCAGCGCGCCGCCGGGGAACTCCGGCTGTTGCACCTCCGGCTCGGCCTTTCCGGTAAGTTCGGCCATCACCTGCGGCAAAACAGGATTGGCAGAACGTGCATCAAGGATCAGCAGCAGAACCGTGGCCGACGCCGAAGCAAGAAAAAACAAAATGCAGACGATCAGCGTCACGCATGCGCGCCGCTGCCGTTTCGGCACATATTTCCAGTCACGCATTCTGAAATGTGCAGAAGTATCGTTCAAATACGGTCATTCCTTTTCCGGAAGCGCAGCTTCCCCTTGATCTTTGCGCTGCAGCAGCCATGCACGCAGCGCGCCGGCGGACGGCGCAAGATACAGCGGAGCAAAAGGTTCCAGCTCCCCGCGGGAACCGTAGCCGTACAGCACGCCCACCGCCGGCAGCCCGCAATCCGCCGCCCCATGCATATCGTTGTCCCTGTCGCCCACCATCACAGCCCGCTTGTCCTGTACACACGGCTGGGCAAGCACATGGCGGATCACGGCTGTTTTAGTATCCAGTGAAGCATCCGGAGAAGAACCGCCAATGTAATCAAAATACGGCGTAAGCTCCAGTTTATCCAACAGCTTCAGCGCCGCATAGCGCACCTTGGACGTGGCAAGGCATACGATATATCCTGCCTCCCGGAGCGCACTCAGAAGTTCTTTTGTGCCGGGATATAGCTTTGTCAGCGCACCGCTGGCTTCGGCATAATGCGCGCGGTAGATTTCCACCGCGCGTTCTACCTCGTCGGGCGGCAACAGCTTTGCGAAGCTTTCGCGAAGCGGCGGCCCGAGGAAACGCCTGAGCCGTTCCTGTGGAACAGTCATCTCATATTGCGCCAGTGTGAACTCGAAGGAATCGAAGATACCGGGCGCAGAATCAATGAGTGTGCCGTCCAAATCGAACAGCACCGCGTCAAAAGTCTGCAAACAGACGCCCCTTCCTTGAAAAAATTATCACGCCAGCAGCATGCGGTCGTTGGCGAATTCACCGTTGCTCACGGCCTCGAATTTGGCCAGAAGGTCGCTCACCTGAAGGTTCGCTTTCTCTTCACCGGACACGTCGTAAATGATGTTGCCCTCGTGCATCATCACCAAGCGGTTGCCGTAACGGATGGCGTCCTTCATGTTGTGAGTGACCATCAGCGTGGACAGCCTATTCTCTGAAATGATCTTTTCCGTGAGCGTAAGCACCTTGTGCGCGGTTTTTGGATCCAGCGCGGCGGTGTGCTCGTCCAGCAGCAGCAGCCTGGGGTTCTGCAGCGTTGCCATCAGCAGCGTCAGCGCCTGACGCTGTCCCCCCGAAAGAAGGCGGACCTTGCTGGTGAGTCGCCCCTCCAGGCCGAGGTCAAGCATCTGCAGCTTTTCTTTGTAAAATTCGCGCTCCTCATTACTGATGCCCCAACGCAGCGTGCGGGTCCTGCCGCGGCGGTAGGCCATGGCAAGGTTTTCTTCAATGCCCATGTTCCCGGCTGTTCCCATCATCGGGTCCTGAAACACACGGCCCAAAAGTTTGGCGCGTTTGTACTCCGGCAGTTTGGTAATGTCCGCGCCGTCCAGCACGATGCTGCCCGCATCTGCGGTATAAACGCCCGCAATAAGGTTGAGCATCGTGGATTTGCCTGCGCCGTTTCCGCCGATGACTGTGACAAAATCACCGTCGTTCAGTGTGAAGCTGAGATTCTGAATCGCCCGTTTTTCATTGATGGTGCCTGGATTGAACACCTTATGGATGTTTTTCAGTTCCAGCATACCGCTCACTCCTTCCCCGCCGGCACAGGCGTAAATTTGGATTTCAGGAATTTTTTCTGCAATGCGGGCACACTGAGCGCCAGCGCAACAGTGACCGCGCTGAACAGCTTAAGGTCCTCGGTGGAAAGGCCCAGCTGCAGCACAAAGGCAATAACGATTTGATAAATCACAGACCCGGCCACGATGGAACCGAGCTGATAGGCAAAATTGAAGCGCGCGCCGAAGATGACCTCGCCGATGATGACACTGGCCAGACCGATGACAATGGCGCCGCGGCCCATATTGATGTTTGCGCTTCCCTGGTACTGCGCCAGCAAGCCGCCGGCAAGGCCCACAAGACCATTGGAGAGGACCAGTCCGATGATCTTCATCGTGTCGGTATTCACACCCTGGGCGCGTACCATTTTGCGGTTGTTGCCCGTTGCGCGGATGGCGCAGCCAAGTTCCGTGCCGAAAAACCAGTACATCACAGCGACAACAGCCGCCGCTACCAGCACGCCGATGAGCAATGCCATGGGGATGTTTCCCAGGCTGATGACCACCGGCTGGCGCAGAAGCGCCACGCTGGATTTGCCCATGATGCGCAGATTGATGGAGTAAAGCCCCAGTTGTGTGAGTATTCCCGCAAGAATGGCCGGGATGCGCAGACGCGTGTGCAAAAAGCCGGTTACAAGTCCTGCAAGCATGCCGGCAAATACCGCGAAAACCAGAGAAAGCAGCGGGTGCATTCCCATCAAAATCAGCACGGCGCTTGTCGCGCCGCCGGTGCAAAGGCTGCTGTCCACCGTCAAATCCGCGATGTCCAGCAGCTTATAGGTCACATACACGCCCAGAGCCATGACGCCCCAGACGAGCCCCTGCGCCGTCGCGCCGGGAATTGCCGCAATGATGCCGCCCATAATGATATCCGTCCTTTACTGTTAAGCGTTACGCCCAAATGCGTACAGATAAAATAATTATAACATAAAACAGGCGGCGGGCAAAGCCCTGCCGCCTGTTTTTATTGTTTTTTTCACAAACGCACCGGATAAAACTCAACCTTTCAGATCTTCCGGAAGCGTCAGGCCGATGGCTTCACAATTCGCCTCGTTGACAGCAAACTCCAGATCCTCCACAGAGGCGAAGCCTACGGGAACCGTGCCCACGTCTTTGCCGTCCACCAAAATTTCTACCGCCTGAGCAGCAGCCAGTTTACCAAGATTATAGTAGTTGATGCCATAAGTGGCCGTGCCGCCGGAATCCACCATACCGCTCTCGCCGCAGATCACGGGAATTTTGGCATTCTCCGCAACCAGCGCTGCAGTGGGCATGTTTTCGGCAAACAGATTGTCTGTGGGAACGTACAGTGCGTCTACCTCGCCGACAGCCTTTGTGGTGACGGGCTGAATCTCATTGACGTCGGCGGCGGTATACTCGTTCACCGTCAGGCCGCGCGCCTCAAAGGCGGCTTTTGCCAGGCCCGCCTGCAGAATGGAGTTATCCTCTGCCGAGCAGTACAGAATACCAACCGTTTTCGCCTCGGGCACCAGCTTTACCAAAAGGTCGGCCTGTTCCTCGATGGGGTTCATATCAGATGTGCCGGATACGTTTCCGCCCGGGACCTCGTCGCTGTTCACCAAGCCGGCGCTCACAAAATCCGTCACTGCCGTGGCCAGAATGGGGATCTCTGTGGTTGCCTGTGCGGCGGCCTGCGCGGCAGGCGTAGCTACAGCCAGGATCAGATCTACTTTATCATTGACAAACTTAGTGGCAATGGTCGCGCAATTGGGAATCTCGCCTTGCGCATTCTGCACGTCGATATTTTCTCGGTTGAAGCCCGCTTCCACCAGCGCGTCGATAAAACCGTCGCGGGCGGCGTCAAGAGCCACATGCTCCGTCAGCTGAATGACGCCGATCTTGCAGTTGGCCGGGTCCTTGCCGGCGGCAGCAACAGAAGCTGCCGCAGAGGATGCTGCGTCGGATGTTCCCGGTTCTGAGGCGGCCGCCGAAGACGATGTGGAGCCGCCGCACGCCGCAAGGCCCAGCGCCACCACAGCGGCAAGGCAAAGTGCAAATAACTTTTTCATTTCTTTCCCTCCATAAGCACCGGAAAATACGATGTGTACCGTATTTTTCTCTGATGCTTTATTGTGCTAAAGTATATCACAAAAAAAGGCGTGAAAACAATAGCAGAATGCTACTAAATTCACGCCTGAATATTGTATATTTTTGTATATCGATACAACAAAGCGGAAGAAACAGCCTGCAATGCCAGCCGCGCAGAGCTTACAGCGGCAGCTCCGCAAGATATTCTCCCATTTTGTCAAGTCCGGCTGCAATCACTTCCGGCGTATTGGCGTAGCCGATACGAAGATATCCCTCCCGGTCCATTACACTGCCCGGTACGAGCAGCACGCCTTTTTCCGTCAGCAGCCCCCGGCAGAAATCTGCGCTGGGCATGTCGAACTCCATCTTCAAAAAGGCAGTCGTGCCCGCACGCGGCTTTACAAAGCTCAGCTTAGGCTGTCCTTTCAGCCACCGCTCCAAAACGGCAAGATTTCCGGTGACGATGGCGCGGTTGCGCGCGACGACCGCCTCCTTGTGCTCCAGAGCTATCCCGGCCAGATATTCATCGATCATACCGCAGCTGATGGTACTGTAATCCCGATGGCGGGATACTTGATCCAACAGCGCTTTTGGCCCGGCGATCCAGCCCAGACGAAGCCCGGCCAATGAAAAGGTCTTTGACATACTGCCCGTGGAAATTCCTTTTTCATAAAGGTCTGCCACAGAGGCCGTGAACGGCTCGCCTTCGTGGTTCAGGCCGCGGTACACCTCATCGCACAGCAGCCATGCATCAACAGAACGGGCGATCCCGGCAACCTCCTGCAGAAATTCCCGGTCCATCAGGGCGCCTGTCGGGTTGTTGGGGTTGTTGATACAGATGAGTTTTGTATTTTTATTCACCATGCCGCGCAGTTCGTCCAGGTCGGGCAAAAATGCATTTCCGCTGCGCAGGGGCAGGATGTGAACTTCAGCGCCCAGCGCCTCCGGAATAGAATAATGCTGCTGGTAAGTGGGCAGCACGGAGACCACCTCGTCCCCCGGCCCGGCCAGTGCTTCAATCACAAGATGATTCGCACCGATAGCCCCGTGCGCCGTAATAACATTCTCCGGTGTCTGTTTTTCATACAGTCCGGCAATGAGCATCCGCAGGCGCGGGCTGCCTTCAATCGCGCCGTAGGTCAGCTTCATGCCGAGGATATCGGCCACAGCCTGCTCACGGCAGCCGCCAAGCTCCAAAAGCTGCTCCACGGTCAGGGATTCCACACAGGTCTCCGCCAAATTATAAGTACAGTCGTTTTCATAGGCGTTCATCCACATCTCAACGCCAAAGTCCTTGATTTTCATTGCTTTCCGATCCCCTGTCTGATTGATAATATCTTCACTGCGGCGCGCCGAAAATACTGGCCACAGCAGTCATGGATTCTTTCAGATCCGCCCGGTAATCCGGCGCCTCTTCCGCAAGACTGCTGAGGATGACGCCTTCTGTACCTGTATGTCCGGTGGAGTGAACAAACCGTCCCTCTCCCAGATACATCGCCACGTGGCCGGGGAAAAACAGCAGATCGCCCGGCTTTGCTGCTTCAAATGAAATTTCATGCAGTGCAAACCCCGGCTTGATGGCAGCATCCCTGTAAATAATCACACCGTTGAGCAGATAGGCCATGGAGACAAGGCCGCTGCAATCGATGCCCAACGGCGTTTTACCACCCCAGCGGTATTGTGCGCCCAGATAAGACAGTGCGGCGCCGCATAAGCGCTGCCGCAGTTCATCTTCCCCAACGCTTTCCCACGCGGGAGCCGGCTGAGCCAGATAAGTTGCTTTGGTGTAGCCGAGACGTCCGTCCGCAAGACGAACGGGCTGCCACTGGTTTTCATCCGGGCCGCCCTCCGGGCAGAGAAAAGCTCCCCTCGGCATGCTCTGCAGGCAGCCTCCCTGTACCTTCGGCTCGTTCAGCACATCGATATAAGGTTTTTGCACTACCAGCTTTGGCACCGACTGCCATTGTGCGGCAAGCGCGCCGTCCTCCAGAAGGCAGCGCGCGGGCGTCCAACCCTCATAGCGGTAATGGGTACGCACACGGCAATACATCCCTTCCCGCGCCAGCACCTCCAATACCATACCATAAAGCGCTTCATCTGCCAGCTCACACAACGGCTCCGGCTTCGTATACAAAGGGGCGATGTCAGAAACCACAACAGCAAAACTCATTGCGTATCCTCCTGGGAATAATAATCGAAAACCAACTTCGAAACGCGTCCCGCCAGAGGCTCGTCACCGTCAATATCCGGTGCGTCCCAAATGAGTACGGCGATGAAATACGGCCGGCCCGGAAGCTCGAACACTCCCGCATCATGGCTCAGACGGTCCAGGCCACCCGTCTTGTGGGCACAGGGCACGTCCTGCCAAATGTAACGGGTGAGCATCCGCGTATCGCGCTGACGGCGCAGGATCGAGCGCGCCAGCGCGCAAAGCTCCGGCGTGAGCACTGTTTCGGCATACAGCGCACGGAACACGCGCAGCAGGTCCTCCGCGCTGGTATAATTATTGCGCCCGGCTGATACCGCATCCCAATCCAGCATTTTGCGTTCCAGCACAGTGTTTTTCGTCCCAACGCTGCATGCCGCCGCATTTATACATTCGGCGCCCAGCAGCCCGATGAGCACGTTCGTTGCCGTATTGTCGGAAAGGACGATCATCCACACAAGCAGCTCCTCCAGCGGATGCATGCCGGGACCGTCCACAAAGACGCCTGTGTCAGGAAGAATGTCTTCCGCTGTGACCGCCACAGGCGTGTCCAGCGCGAGCCTTCCCCGCCGCACCTCATCCAGCGCGGCCAGCAGGATGAACACCTTGATGGTAGACGCGGAGACCGCCCTCCTGCCCGCGCCCCGTTCATACAACGGCACGCCGCCAGCCAACGGGACAGCCAGCACGCACACCTGTTCCTGCGCCGCTGCAAGCTGCGCATCCAGCGCGGCGCAAAGCTCTTGCCTGGTCATATTCAATACTCCAATACCCGCAGCGTGCGGTTCGTTGCGTCAAGATTCACGTTTACCCCCAGCGGCAGGGACATCGTAGGCATGATATGCCCGCACTGAAGCGCCCCCAGGATCGGCTTGCCTTCATCCAGCAGCAATTCTGTGATGACCTCACGCAGCGTCAGGCTCTCCGCCGGGTCAGGTGCTGCACAATCCGTGAACGCACCCAGCAGAATACCCGCGCAGGCGCGCAGCTTCCCCGCCTGCTTCAGCATGAGCAGCATGCGGTCAATACGGTACGGCGTTTCACCGATATCCTCAATGAACAATATTTTATCCTTTGTCTCGATTTCATAAGGCGTTCCCAAAGAGGCGGCGAGCAGCGACAGGTTGCCGCCCGTCAACACGCCGTGGCTCACGCCCTTGGCGATTGTATACAGCGGCATACCGTCTGGATTGAGGATATTCGGCTCCTGCACGCCGAAAATCGCGTTTTTCAGTGAACGCTCGGTATATTCATCCAAACCTGCATACCATTCCGTAGCTGGCATAGGCGTGTGATAAGTAACAAAGCCGCAGCGCTGATTCAGCATCAGATGCAGGATGGTGACATCACTGTACCCACAGAACACCTTGGGCGTTTTTGCAATAGCAGTCCAATCGATGCGGTCCATCAGGCGCTGCGCACCGTATCCTCCGCGGATGCAGATAACGCCATGGATGCTCGCGTCCGAAAACGCATTATTAAAATCTGCCGCACGTTCGCGGTCATATCCGGCCAGATAACCGTGCCGCATGGTACAGGACGGAAAAACGACAGGCTCCAGCCCAAGTGCCTGCACACTGGCCACGGCAGGCTCCAAGCGCCCTTCTGGAACAGGGCCGGAAGGCGCGATCAGCGCGACACGCGCGCCTGTACACAACGGTTTTGGTATAATCATGGCAGCTCTCCTTTGCTTGTTCAGAATGGTTACGACTTCTCCGGCACATGCTTTCCTCCGCCGGAGGGCAAAGCCGCGGCAAACGGAAACATGTGTAAAAACTGTGTAAACTGCATACAGAAACACCGAAAGCGGACGCTTTGTCCGCTTTCAGCACGGACGCTCCGCGCGAAAAACGCCGCGCTGCGTCCTTCATGTCATTCAGTTTAAATCATTGTCCGGTATTTTTCAAGTTCTTCCTGATTTGCAAGCACAAAATGTCCCGGTTCGATCTCCGTCCATGTCGGAGGGTCTGCCTCATAATGATGACAGGACGGGTCGTACACCTCCAGGACCTTGCGTTTTTCCGCCGCAGGGTCCGGCAGCGGAATAGCGGAAAGCAGCGCTCTCGTATACGGATGCAGCGGATGTGCAAATAGCTTTTCCGTACTGGAAAGCTCTACGATGCGTCCCAAATGAATGACCGCGATGCGGTCGCAGATGAAACGCATCACCGAGAGATCATGACTGATGAGCAGATAGGTCAGCCCGCGCCGACGCTGCAGCTCGGCCATCAGGTTCAGCACCTGAGCACGGATGGATACGTCCAAAGCAGAGATGGGCTCGTCCGCAATAATGAATTCCGGTTCCATGATAAGCGCGCGGGCGATGCCGATGCGCTGGCGCTGCCCGCCGGAGAACTCGTGCGGAAAACGGCTGGCAAATTCCGGTAGCAGTCCCACGTCGGAAAGTGCCTGCGCAACCTTTTTGCGGCGTTCTTCCTCCGACACGCGTCCGCCCAGATTATACAACCCCTCGGAGACGATGTAATCCACCTTGGCTCGTTCGTTGAGGGAGGCCATCGGGTCCTGGAAGATCATTTGTATTTTTCGGGTGACTTCCCTGTCCTTTTCACGGCTGATCCTGCCGCTGATGCGTTCTCCATCGTACAAAATCTCGCCGCTCGCCGCCGGGTTGATGCGGATGACCGTCCGGCCGATGGTCGTTTTGCCGCTGCCGGATTCGCCCACAAGGCCGAACGTCTCGCCTTGGAAAATATCGAAGCTGACGTTTTTGACGGCGGTAAACTTATTGTGCCGCTCTCCAAAGGTCACTGTGAGGTCTTTGACCTGCAGAAGAGGCTTGTTTTCCATTGTCATACATTCCCCTCCTGCACACTCCGCAGATTGCGGATATTTTCCGGCGGCTCCACTTTGGGTGCGCGCGGGTCCAACAGCCAGGTGCGCGCTTTGTGGGTCGGGCTCACCTCAAAATACGGCGGCCGCTCCACAAAATCAATTTTCAGCGCATACGGATTCCTAGGCGCAAAGGCGTCCCCCTTTACATCTGCGAACAGATTTGGCGGCGTACCGGGAATGGAATACAGGTTCTCGCCCCGCACACCGAGCTGCGGCAGGCTGGACAGCAGCGCCCAGGTATACGGGTGCTTGGGCGTGTAGAACACTTCCTCGCAGGTCCCGATTTCAACGATATCGCCCGCGTACATCACCGCGATTCGGTCGGCCACATTCGCCACCACGCCCAGGTCATGGGTGATGTACAGCGTGGTCAGCTTATACTTGGCTTTCAGGTCCTTCAGAAGCTTTAATATCTGTGCCTGAATGGTAACATCCAGAGCCGTCGTTGGCTCGTCACAGATAAGGATGCGCGGGTTGCATGCAATGGCGATGGCAATGACCACCCGCTGGCGCATACCGCCGGAAAACTCATGCGGATACTGACCGAAACGGCGCGCCGCCTCAGTGATGCCGACATCCTCCAGTATCTCAGTAGCTTTTTGCTTGGCGGCCTCCCCCTTCATTCCCTGGTGCAGCGTCAGCGCTTCGCAGATCTGCGCGCCGACGGTTTTGAGCGGATTCAGGCTGGTCATCGGATCCTGCATGACCATAGCGATTTCCTTTCCGCGCACGCTGAGCCACTCTTTTTCCGTTTTAAAGGCGGCAAGGTCCTTTTCGCCGTAACGGATGCTGCCGCGGGTGACGCGGCCGTTGGAATCCAACAGACCCATGAACGTTTTGCAGAACACGGATTTACCGCTGCCGGATTCCCCCACGATGGCAAGGCTCTCGCCTTCACAGATGTCGAGGCTGATACCCCGAATGGCGTGCAATGTCTTGCCGCGGAGCGTGAATTCCACTTCAAGATCCTGCACAGATAAGATCACATCCTGCATGCTGCGCCGTCCTCCTTAAAATACATGGTTTTTGGGGTCAGCGGCATCGGCAAAGGCGTTGCCGATGATGTAAAAACTGACGGTAATGATGCACAGCACGACGGTCGGGAAAACCAGCTGATACTGCAAAGAGGGGTTCATCATAATCATGCGGCCCTGGTTGATCAGGTTGCCCAGGCTGGGCGTAGAGACCGGCAGACCGAGACCGATGTATGTGATGAACACTTCATTACCGATGGCCAGCGGGATGGCCATGGCCACGCGCATCATGATGACGGACACCAGGTACGGCAGCAGGTTGCGCACAATGATGCGCCGCGTCGGAGTGCCCAGGCACCGGGACGCAAGGTTATAATCCCTGTCACGGATGATAACGATCTGGTTGCGCACAAAGCGCGCCATCGTCAGCCAGCCCGTCAGGCACATGGCGAAGATCAGCGTCCCCACGCTGGGCCGCATGATGTA
Organism: Ruthenibacterium sp.; assembly: GCF_017421385.1. Lineage (NCBI taxonomy): Bacteria > Bacillati > Bacillota > Clostridia > Eubacteriales > Oscillospiraceae > Ruthenibacterium > Ruthenibacterium sp. Next base: position 67,079 of record NZ_JAFOIN010000092.1, read on the forward strand.
GGAAAACAGAATGAGCACGATCGTCTGCGGAATATTGTCCACAACGTTGTACAGCTCGGTAAAAAAGAAATCCAGCTTGCGCACATAACCCCACAGCACACCGATAAGAATGCCGAAAGCGACCTCCCACATGGCTACGGAAAAGCCGATGAACAGACTGGTGCGCGTACCGCTCCAAACGCGGCTCCACAGATCCTGTCCGATGGAATTGGTTCCGAACCAAAACTCACTGTTCGGCTTCATATTGATAATCTGGATGCCGTTTTCATCGTTATTAATAACGATTGGGTCACGTTGTCCGGGCAGATACGGCTGAATGAACGTAAAAAGCAGCAGAACGATGATGACGCCCAGCAGAAACATCGCCATTTTATTGCGCGTGAACACACGCAGTGTGCTCCGCCAGTAGGAATAGCCTGAAAACCCGGTTTTTTCCGCGTCTTCGGGATGGTATTCCGCGAATGCAAACAGTTCTTTCTCATCGGCCGCACTCAGGCCGTCCAGCGCCTGTGCGGTGGCCTGATTCAGGCTGTCGCTCAGCTGTACGCTTTTTTTGTTGAACAATCCCATTACCTCGCGCCCTCCTTTTTGTTCAGGCTGATGCGCGGGTCCACCACGGCCATCAGAATATCGCCAATCAGCAAGCCAAGAATGCTGATCGCGGCATAGATGAGTACAAGCGCCTGCACCACAGTGTTGTCCTGCCGCTGGATAACGTCTACCAGCAGGCCGCCCATTCCCGGCACAGAATACAGGCTCTCCACATAGATAGAGCCCATCAACGTAATAAGAAAAGACGTGGGCAGATACTGTACGAGAGGTACGAATGCGTTACGGAACACGTGTCCGCTCATGATTTTTTTCGAAGAAACGCCCTTGGCACGCGCAAGCATGACATAATCCTTGTTGGATTCGTCCACCATAAAGCGTCGCAGCCACATGGCATAATAAGCGATATTTCCGATGGCCAGGGAAAAGGTTGGCAGGATCCAGCTCAACGGGTTGTCCATCCGGAACAGCATCGGGAGCGGAAAGCCGGGTATCTGCGTGCCGTACAGCTGGATGACCAGATAATACACGGCGCTTGGCACCGCCTGTACCAGCACGACGAACCCTGTGCCGATCTTATCGAACCACTTTCCCTTCCCGCGCGCCATAGCGGCCCCCATGGGCAGGCCCAGCAACAGCGAGATACAAAGCGCCATACCGCCCATCATCATGGAAACAGGCGCCTTTTCCGCAACGATTTGCGTAATAGGCACATTCATACGGTAAATATTCGACACGCCGAGATCGCCGTGCAGCACCTGCTTGTAAAAATTCATCAGCTGTACGGGCAGCGGATCCAGCAGGCCGAGCTGACGCAGCCCGTTCTGGATCTGCGCATCGTTCATTTTTTCATAGTTCTGGAAGTAGCCTTCCACCGGCATCAGGCGCAGCAGCGAGAATACGACTGTTATAATAATGAACAGCGTGAGCATAGACCGCGCCAGACGTTTGGCCGAGTATCGGATCATGGGCAGGAGCTCCTTACTTGGTTGTTTTGTTGGATGGCGGACATACAATGCCCGCCGTGCAGACTGCTTTCATTAAGAAACGGGCGCACCCGTTCCCTAATGAAAGCAGGCGGCCGTTGTTTCGGCCGCCTGCCCTGTCCGGCGCATCCGGACAAAGCCTGCTTTTACGATCGGATCATTCAGCAGCCAGTGCTTTGGCGCGCTCGGCCTGCCATGCCTCGTACAGGGTGTTGAATTCATTCTGGCTCATCGGCTCGGTGCGCAGCTTCTGGTATTTATACCGCTGACGCGCCAGACCATACGGGGCATATTCCGCTTCCAGCTCATTCAGGCGGGTGGCCTTGAAGCCGTCTCCTTCCACGCCGTAGGGAATGATAACAGCATGGTTGATGATGGACGCCTCCGCTTGGGCGAAGGTGTTGTAGCGGACGCTCATATCCTCCACCTGCGCTTTTGCTTCGGCTACCAGCGCGTCATATTCGGCGATGATATCCCGCACACCCGCCGCGGTGTCTGCACGCCAGTGGAGATAGCTGTCGGAGCCGGTGTCACTGAACGGCTCGGTCCAGGTGGCGGGGTCAGCGTAATCCGCGCCCCAGTTGCACTTCATCAGAGCGAATTTTCCGCCGCGGCGGACTTCCGACAGGAAGCCCGTAGACGGCCCGGCCTCAACGATCACATCGATATAATCACTGCCCAGCAGGCCTTCCAGCTGCTGCTCCACGACCTGACACTCTTTGTCCCAGTTCGTGGACGAGGGATTGTAAGGCATGAGGACCTTGACCGGGAACGTCGCCCCCTCAGCTGTTAACTCCTCCACAGCTTTTTCCTTGTATTCCAGAGCCTTGTCGCTCTGGAAGGAATCGCGTGCGGAAATCGCGGCCAGGTCCCCCACTTCGGAAAAGTCAACGCCGTTCAAATCTGTAAAGTTCGGCGGGGTGACCGTATTGATGATGAAGGATTCCGGATCATAGGGCTGCATGACGGTTTTGGCCTTCACGCGGTCCAGCGCATGGAAAATGGACTGGCGGAAATTCTCGTTATTGACGGCCAGCGTCCAGTTGTCCGGCTCATAGGCTTCGTCGAACTTCGGTTCAAAGTTGAACGCATAAAAATAGGAGTAACTGGAATCCACCCGGCTCGGGCTGACCATATTCTTGGTGTCGTCCGCAGCCAGCCATGCATCCAGAATATCGGCGGAGAGGTACGCAAGATCCGTTTCATTGCGCTTGAACATCTCCGGCGCGATGGTGTCCATCTCTTTGTTATAGGTCTCCTCGATGGCGTCGATGAACACATTGTCCTTATCCCAGTAATTGGGGTTCTTCGTCATGATGCGGCGTCCCTGCGGCTCAAACGTGGAAAGGATATATGCGCCGTTATAGAGCAGCTTGGTGTTGTCTGTTCCGAACATATCGGTACCGTCTTCGGCAATGCAGCTCTGCATGAATGCACCGTTTGCAGGCAGATAGCAGCCATAGTTCAAAACGGACAGGAAATACGGAGTGGGCTGTACGAGCGTATATTCCAGCGTCAAATCGTCCACAGCCTTTACACCGACATCCTCGGGCTTTACTTCGGCCACCGGCTCGATGGCTTCCCCATCCTCGTCGGTGGTCTTGGTTCCGTTTTCGCTTTCCAACAAATAAGAGGTATATTTGTAATATTCAGTAGCGTTTGCGATGATGCCCTCCATCATGTATTCCGTGCTGCTGGCGTTTTTGGCGTCCAGTGCATAGATGGCGGCGTCGACAAAATCCTGCGCCGTGACAGGCGCGACTTCCTTGCCCGTATAATCGTACCATTTCACGCCTTCGCGCAGATGGAATGTCCAGGTCAGGCCATCCTCGCTGGTCTCCCAGCTTTCGGCCAAAGCGGGCTTGATGGCGCCGTAAGCATCATATTCCACCAACGTATCGATAACGTTCGCGGGAATGATCAAATCGTTGGTGCTGCCCGTGACAAGATAGTTCATCGTAGTGACTTCACCCGAATACATCTTGCGGAACGTAGTGCCGCTTCCGGCGCTTTGGCCGCAGCCTGCAAAGCAGCCCACAACCAGTGCCAGGCACAAAAGGATCGCGAGTAACTTTTTCATGTTCTTTCCTCCGTTTCGTTTCCCTCTCTCTATTATCAGGCGCGTTTCACAAGATGCGCCGGATAACGCTTTTCCATCGCGGAACAAAAGGAATCATTTGGGGAACACCTGTTCCCCAAACGAAAAGCTCCGGGGCTTTTCGTTTGGCCGTTTTATACAAACGCCGGAACGCGCGTAATGCCGATGCCGGGCGCGTCCGTCATTCGGATAACGCCGTTTTCATACAGCGGGCCGCCTGTGAACGGGTCTGTTTTGCACAGGGACGGGCCGTCCAGATCCGCCCGGGTGATCACGCGCTTTGCAGCGGCAAGGTGCGCCGCCGCACTCACCGCCAGCTTGGATTCCAGCATACAGCCGATCATGCATTCCACACCGTACATCTCGGCCAGGCTGCAGATCTTCAGCGCCTGCCAAATGCCGCCGGTCTTCATCAGCTTGATGTTGAGCAGGTCGGCCGCACGGGTGCGGATGATCTCGGCTGCATCTTCGGGCGAAAACACGCTTTCATCCGCAAGAATCGGCGTATATACAGCTTTTGTGACGGCGCGCATGCCGTCCAGGTCGTGCGCGGGCACCGGCTGCTCCACAAGGTCGATGTTCAGCCCTTTATCTTCCATCGCGGTGATGATACGAATGGCTTCCTTTGCCGTCCAGCCCTGGTTTGCATCCACACGAATCTGGATGCCGCTGCCTACGGCCTTGCGGATGCCTGCGATGCGCGCCACGTCGGCCAGGCCCTCTTTGCCGACTTTGATTTTAAGTATCTTATATCCTTGCTGCACCGCCTCAAGGCTGTCCGCCACCATCTGAGGAACCGGATTTACGCTGATGGTGATATCCGTTTCCACCGTGTCCCCAGCGCCTCCCAAAAGCTGGTACAGCGGCGCGCCGAAGCGCTGGGCATACAAATCATACACTGCCATATCCACCGCAGCCTTGGCGGAAGTGTTTTTCACAATGCTGGAATGCAGCCTGTACATAATGCCGTCCAAATCTTCGATCTCCATGCCAAGCAAGGCGGGACGGATAAAATCCTCGATGGCACAGCGGATGCTTCCCTTGGTATCCCCGGTGATAACCGCCGTGGGCGGCGCCTCGCCATACCCTGCGGCCCCGGTGTCGGTTGTGATACGCACCACGATATCCTCTACATTTTCTACCGTACGAAGCGCCGTTTTAAAGGGCTTTGCCAGCGGAACGAATATCTCTCCGACTTCAATTTCTGTGATTTTCATATTATTGTACTGTTCCTCCTCTCGGAACACTTTAGCACTTTACAGCGGTTATAAATTGCAACCAGTATACCAAACAGCGCATACGATTACAAGTTTTTTCCTTCGATTATACAATATTTTAACGAATTCGCTCCGCATTTTCATACAGCATTAGGGTGATATCCTGCATTGCGCGCTCGAATTCCGGTGGCGATACATGTTCGCCACAGAAGCACACAATAAACGGCTGCCGCGCGTATACGATGCCCACGTCATGGGTAATGCCATCGTCCTCACCTGTTTTGTGCGCGATCTTTACGCTGTGCGGCAGCAGGAACGGAATCTTCCCATTGAGGCGTTGGTCTTTCAGGATCGAAAGCATATCTTCGCTGGCAGGCCCGGAAACAGCCTCGCCGTCGTACAAACGTTTGAGCAGCAGCCCTGCCTCCCGCGCCGTGATATAATTTTCAATGCCGCGGGACGATGCTTCACGGTCAAACAGAAGGCGGTTGAGCGTCATTTTTTCTGCCCCCAGCATGCGCAGCGTGTCGTTGATGTTGCCGATGCCCAGACGCTTGATGAGCAGATTCGTGGCCGTATTGTCCGAAAGGATGGTCATGAGCACGCAAAGATCGCGGAATGTGACGCAAAGGCCGTCATGCAGATAATTGAGCGCACCGCAGGACGGCAATTTATCCGTACGCGCAATCACGAACATCTCGTTCGCGCGCACAGCGTCCGCATCCATCTGGCGGAACGCTTCAATAAGCACCGCCAGCTTGATGACGCTGGCCGCCACTACGGGCTTGTCAGCCGCGTGGCCGAAGCACACGCCTGTCGCCAGGTTCTCGTAATAAAAGCAGGCGTCGCCCATTACGGCGGAAAGCCTCTGTTCGATCTGTTGTCTGAGTTTCTCCATTTTGCCATGCCTCCATTTCCAACGTTTTTGTGTAAAACAACAGGGGACCTTTTTAAAGGCCCCCTGAAATGCCGCTTCCAGAGTATCCCTCTTCTGCGCGCAAACATCATTGTTTGTGTAAACAAAAATTATTAGTTATGAAAAATATAATACTGTATCCCCCGAAAAAACACAAGTCTTTCACAAAATTTGGGCAGTTTACCCGAAAACTTGTTTAATCTGCGGTTTCAATATAGGAATTCAATAAGTCGAAGGTGTTGGCCAGCCCCTCAATGTGGGAACGCTCATATCCGTGAGAGGCATACACACCAGCCCCCACTACACAATGCCGTACATCGTTGCCTGCGCAGACCGCTACGTCCGCATCCGAGGAATAGTGGGGATAAACATCCAGCGCGTAGCGCACACCGGCGCGCAGCGCCGCCTCCACCAGGCCGTCCACCACCGCTTTATGTGACGGGCCTTTTGAGTCCATCACACATATGGAGACCATCGTCTCATCGCATTGCAACCCTGTACCAACGCACCCCATGTCCACCGAGAGCATCTCCACCACATCCTGCGGAATCACCGCGCCGCCGTGGCCTACCTCCTCAAACACGGTGAAATCTACATACACTCTGCGGCGCGGCCTCCGACCGGTATCCTTCAGGTATTTGGCATAAGCGAGCAGGATAGCGGCGGACAGCTTATCGTCCAGGAAGCGGCTTTTGATGAATCCTGTTTCGGTGACGTTGAAACGCGGTTCGACAGCAACATAATCGCCCACATCCACACCAAGAGCGCGCGTTTCCGCCGCAGAGTGCGTCTTGGCGTCCAACAGCAGCTCCAGCGTATCGAAGGTGCGCTGTGTTTTGGAATATTCTCCGTTCACATGCACCGAGGCGTTTTCAAGCTGAAGTGTTCCCTCCAGCACCTTCCCCGCGCGCGTATATACATGCACGGTCTCCGTTTCCGTGTTGTTTGCCTGCAGGCCGCCTACTGGGGCCACGCGCAGCGCGCCGTTCGCTTTTACCTCGCGCACCATAGCGCCCAAAGTGTCGATGTGCGCCCCCAGCAAAAGCCCTTCGCCCTCGCCGCCCAGGCAGACAAGCAGGCCGCCCTTTGGTGTAATCTCAGGCGTATAGCCCATATTGGCGAATTCGTTCGAACAGTACCGAACGGCCTCTGCCGTAAAGCCGCTGGGACTTGGGATATTGACGATTGCTTCCAGCTGGCGCAGCGCGTAATTCAAATAAGTAGACTGCATAAAAGGCACTTCCTTGCTTACAATATATTCCGCCGTCCGTCCGGTTCATGCCCGGCGGCACGTTTTTTTGTTGCGGCACGGCAAAACTCTTGCCGCAGTCTTGCACGCTTCCCACTTTCAGAGCCATGGGCGTTCCGCAAACTTAAAAACATTATAACATTGCCCTTTTGCGAATACAACAAAAACAGCGCCCCGGATTTCTCCCAAACGCTGTTCATTTTATTCATGCCGTACGAAGATTTTCCCGTGCATATCTTAGAAAAACACGCTCCATCAGCGCATGTCCCTCCGCGTTTGGATGGATGCCGTCCATACATAAATACGGACGATAGTCGCCATTCTCCAGAAAAGATGCACGCAGGTCCACCAGGCGGCATCCAAGTTGCCGCGCCAGTTCCACCACCAGTCTGTTGTATGCGGCATGAGAGCGGTAGATCTGCTGCACATCCCCCAGCCAAACAAGAATGTTCTCTTTCCCTTCGATATCACGGCCGATCCATTCGTAGTAGCGTACGGCGTCGATGGGCGGCAAGGTCATAAGCAGCGGCTCCATCCCGCGCGACCGCGCAAGGCATACCATCGCGCGCATGTTCTCGCAAAAACGTTTCGGCGGGGTATGCGGCAGATGCTCCGCGCGCGGGTCGGCCGCGACGGCTCGCCAGTCGTAATCGATATCGTTGCCGCCGAACCCGATCAGCGCCGCTTCTCCCTCCGCATGGGCAGGGATCTCCCGCTCCATTACAACGCGGCCCTTTTCACTTGTCATGCCGAAACGCGCATGATTCTCGGCTGGGATTCCGAGCGCGCGTGACGAAAGCGCCACGCAGGACGCTTCCTTCAGCCTGGAATATCGCCGTGTCTCAGGGTCCAGCACGACGCCGCGCAAAATACTGTCTCCCCACACTTCAATCTTCGATATCATTCACCGCACCTCTTTATCTGGTTTTAATAATTAGATTATCACGTTTTGTATTTTTGTCAATCTATTTCCGCAAAACTATTGTTCCTTCGCAAGCACCGTGATATACTGAATTTGCAATTTACCGGCGTATTTTTGCCAAAGAATCAGCCCAATCAAAAGGAGTGCCGCATCATCATGGAAATAAACAATAGTGTCGCCGCCTGGAGTGCCGGGCTGGCCGCACAACGTTTGCCGCGTTGGGACGAACTGCCGGACATAGACCTGTACCTCGATCAGGTCCTGACGCTGCTGGACAAATATCTGGGGCCTTTTTTGCCTGAAAACGGTGGTCATGCACTGACAGCCAGCATGATCAATAATTATGTAAAGCTCCGTATTGTGCCCGCGCCGGTAAAGAAACGTTATGGACGCGTCCAACTCGCTTATCTGCTCGTAATCGGCCTGCTCAAGCAGGTGTTGCCCATACCCGATGTGAAAACGCTGCTGGAAAGCCAGTTTGAAGGCGCGCAGGAGCAGACCGACGGCGGCGCGGAGAAACGCGGCTTCGCGAAGGCTTTCGACTGCTTTTGCACCCTTCAAGAGACCGCGTTTGCGGATATGGCACGGCAGGCGGCGCAGCTTGAGACCGCTGCCGGGACGCGCCCCGCGCTGGCTATGGAAATGGCCGTGCGGGCCAACGCCAGCAAAACGCTGGCGGAAAAGCTGATTGCGCCGGACACGCAGATGTAAAATTTTTCGGCATTGTAAAACAGTCTCCGTTTTGCAGTTCGCCTTTCCGGCTTCGCAAGGGTGTGCCGCCATGCTGTTTCTATTCTGCAAAATGCTGAAAACAAGCGCTTGGGACGCCATATAAGGTCTCAGGCGCTTTCGGTTTCGCGGCCTTATTGGCTCCGCCCGGCCTCCGTTTGCGAAAACGCACCGCATCTCCATTCTTCCCTGTTTTATTTGCGTTTTTTACATTATCTGGTTATAATGATTTTGCAATGCAATTTTGAAAGATTTTGTATGAGTAACGCCGTCTAAACGGCAGGAAAGGGCGGTGGACGCCGCTGTGATTCCCGAACAGACGGCGCAATCCGCTGCGCCGCCCGATATGGAGCGTATCGTTGGCGCATACGGCAACGCTGTATTGCGCATGTGTTTTCTTTATTTGAAGGATTCACACCTTGCCGAGGATGCGTCACAAGAGACCTTTTTAAAAGTGTACCGCAACTACGCGCAATTCGACGGCACCGCCGGAGAAAAAACATGGGTAATGCGTATCGCTATCAATGTGTGTAAGGACTATCTGCGCAGTGCCTGGAACCGCAGGGTCAGCGTCGTGGAGGCATTGAATGAGATACCGGCCGCAGAAGATTCTCCCCATGAAGATGACACGCTCCTGCGGGAGATCATGAACCTGAAGCCTAAATACAAGGAAGTCATCCTGCTGTTTTATTATCAGGATATGAAAATCAGCGAGATTGCGCGCGTGCTGGACGCGCCGGAATCTACGGTTTCTGTGCGGCTCAAGCGTGCGCGCGAGCAATTGAAAAAGAGATTGGAGGGATGGTATGCCGACGGAAAATAACCCGATGAAAAGCGCGATCGACCGACGCCTTTCGGCGCTTTGTGTGCCCGATGACATGGCGCAGCGCATTCAGGCGGCCGCGCAGAAAAAAAGGCCGCGCGTTATCCGGTTCCGCCGTCCCCTTGCCGTGGCGGCTGTATTTTGCCTGATATTAGCCTGCAGCATGGGCGTACTGGCCACCACCGTCCCCTCTGTGCAAAATCTGTTTGCCATAGTGGGCACACAGATATCTTCCATGCTGCAGCCCATTGAGCGCTCCTGCACCGACAACGGCATCGAAACGACGGTTGTTGCCGCGATGAACGACAACGACATGGTGGATATTTATGTTGCAGTCAAGGATCTGGAAGGTTCACGCATCAATGAGCGGACCAATCTGGCGGATGTTCAGCTCTCCGGCATTGCCATGACGCCGATGGTGCAGATGGTCCAGTTCGACGAAAAAACTGCGACAGCCACCTTCCGCATTGAAGGCGTATGCGGCGAGGATCTAAATGGTAAAAAAATCACGCTTTCCATTGGCGCTGTTCTTTTGGGAAGGACCGAATGGTCGGACCAGAACACCGGTATCAGCGTTTCCGACATTGAAACAGTGTTCCCCTCCCCTGCGTTCCAGCCCATAACAGGCAACGCCACCCGCACCACTGTAGGCTTTTCTGATTCCGGCGCTCCCTTCAACGGCGACCAGGCGCTCGTCCCTGCGGAATCCGATGGTTCGCTGGACAGCATGTTCCCCTGGGGCGGCCTCACATCCGGCGGCGTGGCGGATAACGCGCTCCATTTGCAACTTAAATACAGCGCTGTCGGCAAATACGCGCAGTTCACTCAGGTATTTCTGATGACCGGAAAACCCGAAAAGGACGAAAAGCTGCCGATCCATTCCATTGATTTCGGGAAATGCGAAACGCGCGGAGGAAGCCAGTATTACGAATACACCGAATATATTCTCCCACTTCCGCAAGGCGCAGACCCGGAAAAGCTGACGGTCGCATACAGCGGCATCTCCTATGAGGACGCCGTACCCGGCAAATGGGAGACTACCTTCCGTTTGGAAAGTGTGTCCCGTCAGCGTGTGGCGCATGTGGAGCTGAATATTGGCGGCTGGCATGTCACGCAAGTAGAACTTTCGCCGATGGGGGTATCCGTGACAGTGGATGACAACGGCTCCAGCGACCCGCTTCCGGAAATCCTTGCATATGACAAATCAGGCGCCCCCATTCCCGTCAATGGTTCTTCCAGCTCCTGGAACGGTACGGAGCGTATTTGCAAAAACCAATTCACTTCCCCACTGCCCTTGGAGCAGATTTCCCGTGTGACCATTGGCGGCGTAGAAATCGATTTCAAAAACTGAAACAGAACATAAGCGGACAGCCGCTCTGAAGAAATCCAGAGCGGCTGTTGCGATTTTGATTCCGGGTTTCGACAGCAAAACAGACCGGCACAGGCCTTTCAGTTGGCCTGTGCCGGTCTGTTTTGCTGTCGGCTCTATTCCAGTTCCTTTGTGCGCAGCGCGCGGGTCGCATTGAGAACGGCCAGAACCATAACACCCACGTCTGCAAAAATCGCAGCCTGCATATTGGTCACGCCCAATGCCCCCAATAAAAGCATCAGGCCCTTGACAGCCAGTGAAAACACGATGTTCTGATGCACGATACGCAGCGTTTTTTTGGAAATGCGCATCGCCGTTGCGATTTTGGAGGGCTGATCGTCCATAAGCACCACATCCGCCGCTTCAATGGCCGCGTCGGAGCCAAGGCCGCCCATTGCGATTCCGATATCCGCGCGGGAGAGTACCGGTGCATCATTGATACCATCCCCGACAAAAGCGAGCTTTCCGTTTGCGCTCTTCTGCTTCAGCAGCTCTTCCACGCGCTCCACCTTATCCGCGGGCAGCAGTTCCGCGTGTACCTCGTCCAGGCCGAGCTGCTTTGCAACACTTTCTCCTACGGCCTTCGCATCGCCTGTGAGCATGACCGTTTTGCGGATGCCCTGCCGCTTCAACGAAGCAATCGCACGGGCCGCGTCCGGCTTTACTGCGTCGGAAATCACGATGTGTCCGGCATATTCGCCGTCTACCGCCACATGAACGACGGTGCCTGTCTTGTGACATTCATGCCATTGCGCGCCGATTTTATCCATTAGCTTACCGTTTCCGGCACAAACGGTTCTTCCATCCACACGGGCGCATACACCGTGGCCGGATATTTCTTCCACATCGCTGACGCGGGCGTTGTCCAATTCACGGCCATAGGCTTCTTTGAGCGAACGGGAGATGGGATGGTCCGAAAAACTCTCTGCCAACGCCGCCAATTCCAATAGCTGTTCCCTGGAAACTCGGGCCGGGTGGACCGCGGTCACCTGGAACGTGCCGCGCGTCAATGTCCCGGTCTTATCAAAAACAACAGTTTCCGTCTGAGCAAGCGCCTCCAGATAGTTGCTGCCTTTCACAAGAATGCCGCGTTTGGACGCGCCGCCGATACCGCCAAAAAAGCTGAGCGGTATCGAAATAACCAGTGCGCACGGGCAGGAAATGACCAGAAACGTAAGCGCGCGCGCCACCCAGACACTGAACATCCCCATACCAAGCAACGGCGGGAGCACAGCCAGCAGCACGGCGCCGATCACGACGGCCGGCGTGTAGTAACGCGCGAATTTGGTAATAAAGTTTTCCGCCTTTGCTTTTTTCGTACTGGAATTTTCTACAAGATCCAGAATCTTGGAGACGGTGGATTCTCCAAATTCCTTTGTAACACGTACACGCAACAGGCCGCTCTGATTCACACAGCCGCTGATGACGTCACTGCCTGTGCCCACATCCCGCGGCAGCGATTCGCCTGTGAGCGCCGCTGTATTAACGGTGGAATTTCCATCCAGAACTACACCGTCCAGTGGGATGCGTTCTCCTGCTTTGATAACGATGGTGTCACCCACCGCCACGTCGTCCGGGTCAACCTGTTCCAGTTTGCCGTCACGTTCAATATTGGCGTAATCGGGCCGGATGTCCATCAAAGCTGCAATGGACTGACGCGAACGCCCCACCGCATAGCTTTGGAACAGCTCACCCACTTGATAAAACAGCATGACCTCTACCGCTTCGGGAAATTCCTGCAGACAAAAAGCGCCAATAGTTGCCAATGCCATCAAAAAATTTTCATCAAATACCTGCCCGTGAGCGATATTCCGTACGGCTTTCCACACGATGTCCCACCCGATGATTGCGTAGACCGTAAGATAAAAGACGAGCTGTGACCAGCCGGCGAGCGGCAAAAAGAATCCCGCCGCGAACAATACGGCGCTGACCAGAATGCGCGCCAGCATTTTCTTCTGCTTTTTACCCATATTTTAATCCCCTGTTCTGCCGCGCGGGGCGGCGCATATTTACAGCACGATCTCGCAGTCCGGCTCCACCCTCTTGCACACCTTAACGATTTCCTTCATGATGTCGTCAAAACGCGCGTCATCGGCCTCCACCGTCATTTTCTGCATTACAAAACTGACTGTGGCGTCCTTCACGCCGTCCACCTTCTTAATGGCATCTTCCATCTTTGCCGCACAATTCGCACAATCCAGATCTACAAGTTTAAAACGCTTTTTCATATCCGACAACCTCCAAGATTCAATTGATTTGGTTTATTCACAAACGTGTTCCATTCCCTGGTCGATGATCGTCCTTACATGACCGTCTGACAGAGAGTAAAACACGGTCTTGCCTTCCCGCCTGTATTTTACCAGCTTGCTCTTTTTTAATACCGCAAGTTGATGGGAAATGGCCGACTGCGTCATACGCAGCATCTGAGCGATATCACACACGCACATCTCCGATTCAAACAACAAATACAAAATTTTGATGCGCGTGGAGTCTCCGAATATTTTGAACAGTTCTGCAAGATCGAACAGGATCTCGTCATCCGGCATCTCTTTCTCCACTTTGGCTACAATGTCTTCGTGTACATGCATATATTCGCAGCGTTCGTTTTGGCTCAGTTCCATAAAAAGCACATCCTTTCATATGAGCATCTGTTCAATTGATATTATATATCTTCTTTCGAAAATGTCAACAGGCTCACGCAAAAATATCCTTCTCCCCTTACGCCCGTAACATCGGCCGGCCCAGAACCTGAGAAATCTGCAAAAACATTGTTTTTCCGCCGCGCCGTACGGGCGCTTTTATTGTAGCAGGCCGCAGCATTATGGTATAATAACCTCAAAACTGCCGCTTACGCGGCTGTGCGTGTGCACTGCACACGCTTCTGCGCTCGCGCACAGAGCTTTAAGAACATTGAACCATGCAAAGCCGCATGGTATATAAAGGAAATTCAAAGCAAGCAGGTGATACAATGTTGATTGCAGACCTTCACATCCATTCCAAATATTCCCACGCTACCAGCCATGACTGTGAACCGGAGATGCTGGACCTTTGGGCACGCCGCAAGGGCATCGGGCTGGTGGGCACTGGAGATTTTACGCATCCTGCCTGGCGTGCTGAACTACTGGACAAGCTGCAGCCTGCTGAGGACGGCCTGTACACATTACGGGAAAGCCTTCGCCTGGCGGACAAGACCGCGGGCAAATACGATGCACCCCGTTTTGTAGTGACCGGAGAAATCAGCTCCATCTACAAAAAGAACGGCAAAACGCGTAAGGTGCACAATCTGATCCTGCTGCCGGGGCTCGAGGCTGCCGAAAGGCTTTCCCAGAAGCTGGAGGCGATCGGCAACATCCACTCGGACGGACGGCCAATCCTGGGTCTGGACAGCCGTGACCTGCTGGAAATCACTCTGGACACCTGCCCAGAGGCAGTGTTTATCCCCGCACATATCTGGACGCCGCATTTCTCTCTGTTCGGCGCTTTCTCAGGTTTTGACGTCATCGAGGAATGCTTTGAGGACTTGACGCCCTATATCCACGCGCTTGAAACCGGCCTTTCTTCCGATCCGCCCATGAACTGGCGCATTTCCGCACTGGATGGATATGCGCTGATCTCGAATTCAGATGCCCATTCTCCCGCCAAACTTGGGCGCGAGGCCAACCTGTTGGACATTGAACCGTCTTACGCGGGCTTATCCGATGCGCTGCAAGGGCGCAGTCCCGCCGCGCTGACGGGAACGCTGGAATTTTTCCCCGAGGAGGGCAAGTACCATTGGGACGGCCACCGTGCCTGCGGTCTGTGCCTGGAGCCGGGTGAAACCGAAGCCTGCGGAGGACGATGCCCTGTCTGCGGCAAAAAAATCACCATTGGCGTGCAGCATCGGGTGGAGCAGCTCGCCGACAGACCTGAAGGCTTTTCCCTGCCCGGCGCGCGTCCGTTTGAAAGCCTTGTGCCGCTGCCGGATGTGATTGCTGCGTCCACTGGACTTTCCGCCTCAGGCCTCAAGGTCGCCGCGCGGTATCAAGCGCTTCTGGAGAAGCTTGGGCCGGAGTTTTATATTCTGCGCCAAGCGCCGCTGGAGGACATCCGCCGTGCGGCCGGCCCTTGTGTGGAAGAAGGCATCCGCCGCCTGCGGTGCGGGCAGGTGTCCCGCACGCCGGGCTTCGATGGACAATACGGAACCGTCCAACTTCTTTCCCCCGATGAAATCGAATCTCTTAACGGACAGATCAGTTTTTTCAGCTCCGACGCGCCGCATCCCGAAGCTTCTGCACGCAGGCCCCGAAAAACAGACGCACCCCAAAAGTCATCCGGCGCAAAGCCTTCCGCGCCGGTACAAACCGCTCACAGCAAGCTGAATCCGGAGCAGCAGAAAGCCGTCTGCGCCGTCGAACCCGCCGTGGCTGTTATCGCCGGCCCCGGCACCGGAAAAACGAAAACGCTGGTTTCCCGCGCCGTTCATCTGCTGTGTGAAAAGCAGGTGTCCCCGCGGCAGCTCACGGCCGTCACCTTTACCAATAAAGCAGCCCGTGAAATGCGCGAACGGCTCACCGCTGAGCTGGACAAAGACCGCACAATCGGCGACCTGACCATCGGCACGTTCCATTCCATCTGCCTTTCACTGCTGCGGGAGACAGGCAAAGCCGTGACGCTTCTCTCACAGGAGGATGCACAGGCCGTTGCCGCCGACGTGCTCCGTCAGGCCGGGGCAAAGCTGCCGCCTGCAAAGCTGGTGCAGGCTGTTTCCCGGCAAAAAAACGGATTGCCGGTGCCGGAAAATGTGAATGCCGCGTTCTGTGAATCTTATGTCGCCCGCTGCCGCGAGCTGGATGTGCTGGATTTTGATGACCTGCTCCTGGAAACGCTGGCGCTTTTTGAAGCGGGTGAGCTCCCGGAAGAGATAACGCAGCGTTTTACTTATCTTCTGGTGGATGAGTTTCAGGACATTGACGCGCTGCAATACCGTCTTGTGCGGGCATGGACAAAAGGCTGCAAAAGTCTTTTTGCCATCGGAGACCCGGACCAGTCTATTTATGGCTTTCGCGGCGCGGATGCAGCATGCTTCGACCGCTTGGCAGAAGATATCCCCGGGCTGCGTGTCGTTCGCCTTACCCAAAATTATCGCTCCACGCCGGAGGTGCTTGGCTGCGCGCTGCCTGTGATCGGGCACAATCCCGGCGGCGCGCGCAGTTTGCTGCCCAACCGCGGCAGCGGAGCGCCGGTGCGTTTGGCACAGGCGGCCAGTTCCCTTGCGGAGGGGATCTTTATTGCAAAAGAGATCAACCGTATGGTTGGCGGTATGGATATGCTGGACGCGGGCGGAGTCACAGGTGATGAACGCATCCAACCCCGCAGCTTTTCCGATATTGCAATCTTGTATCGCACCCACCGCCAGGCAGACATTCTGGAATATTGTCTGCAAAAAGAAAACATCCCCTATACCGTAGCCGGGCGCGACAGCTTTTTGTCTGAGCCTGCGGTACGTGCAGCCATAGGCTTCTTCCGCTTTCTACTCGCACCCGGGGACACGCATTCTCTGCAGACTGCCCTGGAACTCGGCTGGGCCTGTTCACCGCAACAGGCGGTGCGCCTCAGCGCTTTTTTCCCCGGGTGCAGCGCATTGCACGAAAATCTTTGGGACAAAGCCGAGGCTGAATTTCCAGAGCTTCCGATGCGTGCCGCTGTGTGCGCACTGCGAAAATTTTCCCAGTGTGCCGCGCAGGAGTCTCCTGCACGTCTTTTGGAACGCTGGCGGGATGACGCGGGCTTTGCGGGCAGCGAACCGCTGCAGAAGCTGATTGGAACAGCTCTGTTTCACCGGGATATGCATTCCTTGCTGAACGCGCTTACTCTCGGAGAAGAAGCGGACATCCTGCGGGCCGGGGGAAAGAATTACGCCGCCGGAGCGGTTACTCTGATGACGCTGCACGGCGCAAAAGGCTTGGAATTCCCCGCCGTTTTTCTCTGTGGTGCATGCAAAGGCACATTGCCGTTGGAGATGTCCGGGCGCGCTGCAGACCTTGCGGAGGAGCGCCGCCTGTTCTACGTCGGTATCACCCGCGCCCGGGACGAACTCATCCTCACATACCCGGGCGAGCCGTCTCCGTTCCTCGCCGAGATACCATCCGGCGCCGTTACATCCGGTGGCGCGGCGCCAAAAAAAGCTCTGCCTGAAGGAGAGCAGCTTTCTCTGTTCTGAGAGCAAAAGAATGGGAAACGCCCTCCGCGTCCGGCCCATTAGGCCGGACGCGGAGGGCGTTTGTTATTATCTGGTATGTATGCGTTGAGACAAGGAATCACTGCTGGTTTGCCACCAGCTTAAAGCCCGCTTTCGCAAGCTCCTGCTTGATCTGCTCCACCTGAGCATGGTCGCGCGTTTCCATGCCCACGCGCAGATAACAGCTTGTGATGGCCATGTTGGTATCGCTCTGGTTGTGATGAACACTCACCACATTGCCGCCGCAGCGGCTGATGATATCGCTCACTCCGGAGAGCTGGCCCGGCTTGTCCTCCAGCTCGATGGTGAGCGTGCTGTTGCGCCCTGCCATCACAAGGCCGCGCGTGATCACGCGGCTCAAAATGTTCACATCAATATTGCCGCCGGAGAGCAGGCAGACCGTCTTTTTGCCCTTGATATCCACCTTGTTGTACATGGCGGCGGCCACAGATACCGCGCCCGCGCCCTCGGTCACCAGCTTCTGGCGTTCCATCAAGGCCAGCACCGCGGCAGCGATCTCATCGTCTGTCACGGTGACGATGCCGTCCACATACTCGCTGACGAGTTCGTAGGTCAAATCTCCCGGGTGCTTTACGGCAATGCCGTCCGCAAAGGTGGCCACGCCGTCAAGCGTGATGGCCTCATGCTTCTGCACGGAATCCCGCATGCTGGGCGCGCCCGCGGCCTGTACACCGTACACCTTGCACTCCGGGTGCAGATGCTTGATGGCGTAAGCTACGCCGCTGATGAGGCCGCCGCCGCCCACCGGAACCAATACGACCTCCACGTCGGGCAGCTGATCCAAAATTTCCAGGCCGACAGTACCCTGCCCCGCAATGACCTCCGCGTCATTGAACGGGTGGATGAAAGTATACCCTTTCTCTTTCTGAAGCTTGCAGGCGTAATCATACGCGTCGTCATAGGCGCCTTTAACAAGACAGACCTGTGCGCCGTATGCTTTAGTCGCTTCCACCTTGCTGATGGGCGCGCCATCCGGCATGCAGATAACGCTTGGGATATTGCTGCGCTGAGCCGCCAGCGCAACGCCCTGAGCATGGTTGCCCGCGCTGCTTGCAATAACGCCTTTTGCCTTTTCGTCAGCCGTAAGCTGGCTGATTTTATAATAGGCGCCGCGCACCTTAAAACTGCCTGTTACCTGCAGATTTTCAGTCTTCAAATAGATTTCGCTCTCTGCATTGAGTCCCGGAGCAGCAATCAGATCCGTTTTTCGTGCAACAGATTTCAGTACATATGCGGCGTGATAGATTTTGTCCAGTGTGAGCATGCCGTTTCCTTCTTTCCCCTATTATTCCCTCTATCGGACAACGTTAAGAATAATTTTACCACTTCAGCGTGATTTTGCAAGCAAAATATTGCGCCTTCCGTCCGCCCCGTGTATACTGAAAAGGTATCTTGCAGACAAAGGAGCATCCCCATTATGTTGGAAGAAGATAAAGCCCTGCGCATGCGGCTGCACAGCCTTACCATATTCCGCGGGCTGTTGGAGGACCCTGTTGTTTCCCGGCTTGCGGCGCTTTTGCACGCACAGCCCTCGGACGCGGAAGCCTGTGCGGATGCCTATTGCGCCTTTGCCGCCGCACTGTACGAAAGGGGCGGAGACCTCAGCACCTATTTATTGAAAGCCGTACTGGAGGACGAAAACCTGTATGTCCGCCGGGCGGCGTCCGGTGCGCCGATTCCCGCCGAACTTGCGGAATGCCTGCAACACGAGCTTTGCTTTTTGCAGGAGCTTTCCCAATTTGATGGCGCCTCCCTGCGCGGCGCGCTGAAAGGCGCATTTCTGCCCCGCTGGGGCACGCAAACGCTGGATTTCGCCGCGCGTTATGAGGAAAATATCCGCACGCTTCCGCTCCACGGCTATGGAATCTATGCCAAATACCATGTATTTACCGTACACAGCGGGGCCATCGTTCCCGTCAGACACCCGGACCCTCAGCGGCTGGACGAACTTTCCGGCTATGAACGTGAGCGCGGGAAAGTAATTGCCAACACACGCGCCCTTTTGGAGGGACGCCCCGCCAGCAACGTACTGCTGTACGGCGATGCCGGCACGGGAAAAAGCAGCACGGTAAAAGCCGTTGCCAACGCGTTTGCAGACGAAGGACTTCGTCTCATTGAAGTGAAAAAAAATCAGCTTTACCAAATTCCGGACCTTGTGGAAACGCTCAGCGCCAATCCACTCAAATTCATTCTGTTCATCGATGACCTCAGTTTTTCCACCAATGACAACGACTTTGCCGCCCTGAAGGCGATTTTGGAAGGCAGTGTCAGCAGCCGCAGTTCCAACCTCGCGGTCTACGCCACATCCAACCGCCGTCATCTGGTGAAGGAGACATTCTCCGACCGGGAAGGCGACGAGATTCATCTGGCGGATACCATGCAGGAACTGATGAGCCTTTCCGCCCGCTTCGGCCTTACCATCACTTTTTCCCGGCCGGACAAAGAGCTTTACTGCCATATCGTACAGAATCTCGCACTGCTCTACGGCATTGAAATGCCGGAAGCGGAGCTGATGATCAAAGCGGAGGCACACGCCATCCGCAACGGCGGACGCAGCCCCCGTGTGGCAAAGCAGTTCATTGAGCTGCTGAAAGCCGAGGTGTGAGGCGTTTTCCGCATCCGTTTCATCAAAGAGCCGCGCCGCGGCGTCTTTCGGGACGCGCGGCGCGGCTCTTTTCGCTTCGGATTATTTTTTCAGCCAGCTCATCATCTTGCGCAGCTCTGCGCCCACCTTCTCCAGCAGATGCTGGCTCTCTACGCGGCGCGTAGCAAGGAATTTCGCTTTACGGCCGCCAGCCGGAGAAAATTCCTGCATGAACTCACTGGCGAACGTGCCGTTCTGGATCTCCGTCAGAACGTTCTTCATCTCTTTGCGGGTCTCCTCGGTGATGAGGCGCTTTCCGGTCCGGTAATCGCCGTATTCCGCCGTGTTGGAGATGGAATAGCGCATCATGGCAAAACCGCCGCTGTTGATGAGGTCGACGATCAGCTTCATCTCGTGGATACATTCAAAGTACGCCATTTCAGGCTCATAGCCGGCTTCTACCAGCGTGTCGAAGCCCGCCTTCATCAGTTCGGTCACGCCGCCGCACAGCACGCACTGCTCGCCGAACAGGTCGGTCTCGGTCTCTTCACGGAAGGAGGTTTCCAGAATGCCGGCGCGGCCTGCGCCAATGCCGCTGGCGTAAGCCAGCGCGATATCCTTGGCATGGCCGGTGTAATCCTGCTCCACGGCAATCAGGCTGGGCACGCCCTTGCCCTCCACGTACTGGCTGCGGACGGTGTGGCCGGGGCCCTTGGGGGCCACCATGATCACGTCGATGTTCTTAGCGGGTTTTACGAACTGAAAGTGGATGTTAAAGCCGTGAGCGAACATCAGCACGTCGCCCTCTTTCATGTACGGAGCTACCTGTTCGTTATAGATGTCGGCGGCGATCTCATCCGGCACGAGCATCATCACAACGTCGGCAGCCTTGGCTGCCTCAGGCACCTCCATGACCTTCAGGCCGGCCGCTTCCGCCTTCGCCCAGCTTGCGCTGTCCTTACGCAGGCCAACGACAACGTCAACACCGCTCTCGTGCAGGTTCTGTGCGTGCGCGTGGCCCTGGCTGCCGTAACCCATAATGGCAACGGTCTTTCCGTCCAGAAAGCCCAGGTTGCAGTCCGTGTCATAATACTTTTTGATCATTTTACATTTCTCCCTCTATATATTATTTACCGTGAGGCACGGCTGGGTGCCGCGCCGGATGATACAACGCTCACGCGTGCCGGTGCACGCCGCCGCGTTCCAGGGCCGTAATGCCCGTGCGGCACATTTCCAGTATTTTGTATGGGGAAAGCACATCCAGAAAGCCGTCGATCTTTTCCGGTTCGCCCGTCAGCTCCATCACCATACTGCCGATGGAAAGGTCGATGATCTTCGCTTTGTAAATGTTGGCAATCTCCCGTATGGCTGAACGATTTTCCTCGCCCGCCTCAACCTTCACCAGAAGCAGCTCGCGCAGCAGGCTGTGGGCGGTATCCAGCGGAAAAATTTCCCGTGTTTCCTCCAGGCGCGCCGTCTGTTTGATGATCTGTTCCAGCACCTTGGCGTCGTCGTGCACCACAATGGTGATACGCGAGATCGCGGGGTCATCCGTGGCGGACACCGTCAGACTGTCGATGTTGAAGCCGCGGCGTCCAAACAGGGACGCCACGCGCGTCAGCACGCCGGAATGGTTATCCACAAGGATGCTCAATACTTCTCTGGGCATACTGCCGCCTCCTTTAATCCATGATCATATCTTCGATACTGCCGCCCGCCGGGATCATCGGCAGCACCTTTTCATCTTTGTCGATCACACATTCGATCCACACCGGCCCTTTCGATTTCAGCGCTTCGGCAAACGCCGCCGAAAACGCATCCAGCGTCTCGCAATGATAGCCTTTCGCGCCAAACCCTTCTGCCAGCTTTACATAATTTGTTTTGCGGTGCGGGTCTGTACTGGAATACCGCTTGCCGTAAAACGCCGTCTGCCACTGGCGCACCATACCCAGCACCGTATTGTTGAAAATGACCGTGATGACGGGCAGCTCGTAGCTGACGGCTGTACATGCTTCATTGAGGTTCATATGGAAAGAACCGTCGCCCGTAATGTGGATGACCGGACGGCTTTCGCCCACCGCCAGCTTTGCGCCGATGGCCGCGCCGTAGCCAAAGCCCATGGTCCCCAGGCCGCCGCTCGTCAGAAAACTGCGGGGTTTTACATGGCGGATGTACTGCGTGGCCCACATCTGGTGCTGGCCGACGTCCGTCACGTAAAGCGCGTCCGGCCCGGCCAGCTCGCACATTTTGCCGATGAGCTGATGAGGGCGGATGCAGTACTTATCATCCTTGGGACGGTAATCCTGCGCCTGCCATGCCTGGATCTGCGTCATCCACTCCGTGTGCTTCGCATCTTTGACCAACGGCAGAAGAGCCTGCAATATCTGCTTGACGTCGCCGACAAGGCTGTAATCCACTTCGACGTTTTTGTTGACCTCGCTGGGATCGATATCGATCTGCAGGATCGCCGCGTTCTTCGCAAATTTTTCCGTATTCAGCGCCACACGGTCGGAAAAGCGGGTACCGATGGCCAGCACAAGATCAGCCTCGTTCACCGCACGGTTGGTGGTGCGGCAGCCGTGCATTCCCAGCAGGCCCAGGTTCAGCGGGTCTCCGTAGCTCAGTACGCCGGCTGCCATCATCGTATAAGTGGCGGGGATCTCCGCCTTTTTGGCCAGCGCATAAAGCTCCTCGCCCGCCTCTGACGCGGCCACACCGCCGCCGAAATAGATGACGGGACGGCGCGCGTTTCCGATGACCTGCGCCGCACGGGCCAGTTCCTGTCCGTCAAGCTCCGTCTTGTAAACGGGGATCTGCGGTTTCACAGGGGTAAATTCCGCCGTTGCACCCGTCACATCCTTCGGGATGTCCACCAGCACCGGGCCCTTGCGCCCCGTCTGCGCAATGCGGAACGCGTCCCGCAGAATGTCCGCCAGCTCATCCACCTTGCGCACCACGAAATTATGCTTTGTAATGGGCATCGTAATGCCCGCGATATAGACCTCCTGAAAGCTGTCCCGCCCGATGAGGCTGGTGCCGACGTTGCCTGTGATCGCCACCATGGGGATGCTGTCCATATATGCCGTGGCGATGCCCGTGACAAGGTTTGTCGCACCCGGGCCGCTCGTTGCCAGAACCACACCTGTTTTTCCTGTGGCGCGGGCGTAGCCGTCGGCCGCGTGTGCGGCCCCCTGTTCGTGAGCCGTCATTATGTGGCGTATCTTGCCGCTGTACTTGTAGAGCGCATCATACAAATTCAATACCGCACCGCCGGGATAGCCAAACAGCGTCTCGACGCCCTGTTCCACCAAAACTTCTGCAAAAATGTCCGCGCCTGTCAATACCATACCTGCGCCCTCCTTCTTCCCTCATTCTCCCTGTGAACTGTTTTCGAATAAACAAAAAGGCCCCTGTCTCGATTTTACATCAGAGACAAAGGCCTATCACAAGCACTCTGCGGTACCACTCCGTTTGCCGCACAAAACGCGGCCGCTCGGCGCGCACTGCTCCATTGCAGCGCGCAGGCTCTTTAACGGGGCCAAACCGGCGTTCGCTTACACAGGCATAGCGCCCTTGGGCGAAGCTGCTCCGGGAAGACTTTCACGCGCGCCCCCTGCCGCCTCGCACCAACCGGCGGTTCTCTGTGCGCGGAGCAAACGCGCTATTCGTTCCCTTCACTGCATTTCAGCGGATATTGTATTTTATTATATCCACGGCTTTTTGATTTGTCAAACGTTTTTTGAAAAAACTTTATTTCTTTATTGCAATAAAGCCCGGTCTCCGCATTTGCCGCCGCTTTCAGTTGCCCCGCAGGCCGCGCCGTGGTAAACTGAATACGTACAGAGCCGCAAACGCGCTCTGTCCAACACAAATGAACGGCGGTGCAACAATGAAACGTCTATCCACCTCTTTCCCCGTCGGAGACACTCCTCTGGACGAATATCCGCGCCCACAGATGGTCCGGGCGCAATGGCAGAATTTAAACGGCCTGTGGCAGTACGCCGTTACGGAAAGTCCGGAGCAGCCGGCCGTATGGCAAGGCGGCATCCGCGTCCCGTTTGCGCCGGAAAGCGCGCTGTCCGGCGTTGAAAAGCCTGTTCTGCCGGGCCAGACGCTCTGGTATTTCCGCACGTTTTCCATCAACGGATACGACGCAGCCAAGCGTACGCTGCTGCATTTCGGCGCAGTGGATTATGCCTGCACAGTATTTGTAAACGGGCGGGAGGCCGGAGGGCATACCGGCGGCTACTGTCCGTTTACGCTGGACATTACTTCTTTTGTGCGCGCGGCGGAAAATGAGCTGACGGTCGCCGTTACGGATGACACCGACAAAGGCGACGCGCCGCGTGGCAAACAGGTTCTGCACCCCAAAGGCATCTGGTATACTGCGGTAACAGGCATCTGGCAGACTGTCTGGCTGGAGCAGGTGGACAGTGCTCACTTCACATCCGTTCACTTCATACCGTCGCTGGATTCCGTGGAGGTCTTCGTCCAGGCCAGCGAAAGCGGCAGCGTATGCATGGAAGTGTTGGAGGAGGATTCATGCATCACCGCCCACACGTTTACGGCGGGCGGCAGCCAGACGGTTTCGTTTGAAGCGCCCCGTCTCTGGACGCCCGAACAGCCGTTTCTCTACCGGGTGCGCCTGAGCCTTCTGCGCGCCGGGCGTGAGACTGACCGGGTAGAAAGCTACTTCGGCCTGCGCACCTTCGCTGTGCAGCCGGATGAGAACGGCACACCGTATTTTCTGCTCAATGGCAGGCCTTACTTCCAAAAAGGGCTTCTGGATCAGGGATACTGGCCGGACGGGCTGTACACCGCGCCCAGCGATGAAGCGCTGCGCCGGGACATTGAACAGGCAAAGGCGCTGGGCTTCAATATGCTGCGCAAGCATATCAAGGTGGAACCCGCCCGGTGGTATTACCATTGTGACACGATGGGCATGCTGGTATGGCAGGATATGCCCAGCGGCGCGGCTTACCCCGGGGATCTGCTTGCCGTGGCCCTGCCGAACATCGGCGTACAGGTATCCGATAAAAAGCACAAGAGGTTCAAGCGTGAAAATACCGCCGCGCGCCTTCAGTTCACCAAAGAACTGAAAGAGATGGTGGAAGCACTGACCGATGCCGTGTGCATTTGTACCTGGGTGCCGTTCAACGAGGGCTGGGGCCAGTTCGATGCCGCAGCCGCCACAGCGCTTCTATGGACTCTGGACCCCACCCGCCCCGTTGACCACGCCAGCGGTTGGCACGACCAGGGTGCGGGAGATTACAAAAGCATCCACAAATACATCTTCAAGGTGCGTCCGCCGCACCCGGACGGCCGCGCGTTCGCCCTGACGGAATACGGTGGTTACAGTCATGTGCTGGATGGTCATGTATGGGATAAAGAGAACAGCTTCGGCTACCGGATGTATCCCGATAAAGCCGCGCTGACAGCCGCCTACCGCAAGCTGCATGAAGAACAGATCCTGCCGCTGCTGAAAAAGGGGCTGTGCGTTTCCATTTACACGCAGCTCACGGACGTGGAGCTGGAAGTAAACGGCCTTTTCACTTATGACCGCGCTGTCTGCAAGCTGGATGAGGCCGTTGTAAAAGAAATCAACCAAAAGCTGGTGTTATAAAATGAAAGAACCGTTTACGCTTTACTCCTCCGGCATTGCTTTGGCCCGCTTTGCCGCGGAGCACGCGGACATTACACATTCCGGACGGGATATATTGGGGCTCGATTTTTCCGAGCCGCGGCCCATGACAGCACAGAATGACACAGACTATGCCGCCGTTAAGCTGCAGCCGTACCGGCTGCTGACGCTGCGGACCGAGTTTGAAGCGGCAGCAGCCAGTGCTCCTGCGGAATTTTCCGTCGATGGCCTGCGCTATACCCGCGCAGAGCGGAACGGGCTGCTCTATTACATCCAGCGCGGCGTCAAATTTCCCTGTGACGCGCTGTTCCGGGACGGGCGGCTCATCGCATGGCTCTGCCCCTGCCGGGAACAGGCCAATCTTCTGGTGCGCGACGGCTTCGAGGAATATACGCCGCTGGCGTTGTGGAAGGATTATGCCGCCCGTCCGCTTTACGGTGTTTCCATGCTGGGTACGTTCCACATGCCTATGCGCGACGGCGTGGAGCTCGCCGCGGACGTTTATCTGCCCGAGGGAGCGCCGCTGCCCGTTCCCGCATTGCTTGTCCGGACACCCTACGACAAAGATGACGGCGCACAGACCTATTTCCGTTATGTGCGCCGCGGCTATGCCGTGGTGGTGCAGGATGTACGCGGACGCAATGAGAGCGGCGGCGAATGGCTGCCCCATTATTACGAGGTGGAGGACGGAGACGATACGCTCACCTGGGTTGGAACGCAGGAATGGTGCGACGGAAGCGTCGGCATGCTGGGCGGTTCATACCTCGGATATACACAGTGGTGCGCGGCGGCTCTGGGCAACCCGCATCTGAAGGCGATGATCAGTGTCGTAACGGCAGGTACTGCTTTTGCAGATGGTCCGCTGCACGGCGGCTGCTTTTCCAGCGGCGGCTTTGCCTGGAATTTCGCCATGACAAAGCGCCGCTTCGCGCCCGAGCGCATGGACCGGGCTGATTGGGATGAAATTCTGGATATCCGCCCGCTGGAGGACATTGGCCAAAAGGCTCTGGGCGAAGATGTTCCCTTTATCCGTAAAATGCTGGCCCACCCCTGTGAAGACAGTTTCTGGCTGCGCGGCAACTGGGCAAAACGCAGCACGGGGAAAACGGTTCCCGTGCTCATTCAAAGCGGATGGTTCGACGACAACGGTATGGGCACCACAGAGGCGCTGGACCTCACCGCCGGCTACCCGCCGGGCACGCGCAAGGTGGTGCTCGGGCCCTGGCAGCACAGCGGCAACAGCAGGTACGACCTGCACGCCCTATCCTTTCCCGCCGGAGCGCTGCGGTTTGATCTGGATCTGCTGTATCAGAAATGGTTCGACCACTTCCTGCGGGGCGAAGAAAACGGCGTGGAACAGAGCGCTCCCGTGGAATACTATACGATGGGGGAAAACCGCTGGAAAACAGCGAGCCGCTGGCCCGTGGAAAACGCGGATGACACTCCGTTTTATTTTGGTGAAAACGGAACGCTGTTCCCCATCTGCGGCCGAGAGGGCCGGACAGGATATACCTATGACCCGCAGGACCCCGGCACCCACATCATCGACATGAGCGAGAACGAAATCGCGGTGCCGGAGGATTACACCCAAGAGGAGCAGCGTCCGGATTATATATGTTATACCACACCCACGCTGCCCGCGCCGCTTACGGTAACAGGCGACGCGCGCGTGACGCTTTATGTCTCCAGCGATGCGCCGGATACGGATTTTATGGTACGCCTGTGTGATGTGGACGAAGCAGGCCGCAGCGTTAAGCTGGCGGACGGCATTCTCGCCGCGCGTTTCCGAAACGGGTTTTCCGCGCCGGAATATCTGGAGCCTGGTAAGGTAGAAAAACTGGTCATCCGCACCTCTAAAATATCCCATTGTTTTCTGCCCGGACACCGTCTGCGGGTGAGCGTCACTTCGGGCGCCAAGCATTTTGTGTTTCCCAACAGCAATACAAAAGATGCATACAACAGCACCGAAAGCCGTGTCGCGCACAACACCGTCTGGCACGGCGGCGCAGCACCGTCTCATATCCTGCTGCACGTTGAACGGTGAAGCGGCGCCCTGCACACTGCGGGACGGATGCGCAAAACCGCATGCACCGGTGCGGTTTTTAAAGGGAAGGAGGGTCTCCGCCATGGAAACCGAGCCGCTTCAGATTCGTCTCGCTGTGCGTGAGCTTGTAGAATTCGTGCTGCGCCGCGGCAGCATCGACAGCCGCTTTTCCGGCTTTGACCGCGCCAACGAGGGAAGCCGTATCCACCGCAAGCTGCAAAAAGCGGCGGGAGATTCCTATAAAGCCGAGGTACCCTTCAAGGCAGAGCGCACGGTAGGCGACGTATGCTATACGCTGGAGGGACGTGCCGACGGAGTTATCACAGAGCCGGACGGACATTTTACCATCGACGAAATCAAAACCACAGGCGCACCGGCCGAGCTGCTGACGGCGGATTTTAACCCCTTACACTGGGCGCAGGCTAAATGCTACGGCGCGTTCCTGTGCCAGAGGGAAAGCCTGCCTGGCGTGGACATCCAAATCACATATTATCAGGTCGACACGGATGAGATCATCCGCCACCGCCGCACATTTTCCGCCGAAGCGCTTGAAGATTTTCTCACGGATACACTGCGTTTGTATACGCCTTGGGCGCACATGGAGGCAGCGTGGAGAGCCACACGCAACGCCTCGCTGAAAGCACTGCGCTTCCCCTTTCCCGCCTACCGCCCCGGACAGTACGAGATGGCCGGCGCGGTGTACCGTACCATCGCGGGCGGCGGCAGGTTGTTTTGCGCCGCGCCCACTGGCATCGGAAAAACGGTTTCCACTCTTTTTCCCGCTCTAAAGGCATTGGGTGAGGAAAAGGGCGAGCGCATTTTTTACTTGACGGCAAAAACCATTACAAGGCAGGCCGCCGAGGATGCGCTGGCGCGTCTGCGTGTTCACAGCACATCCTGCGGCACACCGCTGCGTCTTAAAACCATCACGCTGACAGCCAAAGACAAGATCTGCCCGCTGGAGGAACGCGTCTGCACCCCGGAGGCCTGTCCCCGGGCGGACGGCTATTACGACCGCATCAATGCGGCGCTGTACAGTTTTTTGTCCCAAACCGACGAATTCACCCGCGCGGATATCGAGGCATTTGCCCTGCAAAAGCAGCTGTGTCCCTTCGAGCTGGCGCTCGACCTGACCAACTGGTGCGACTGCATCGTCTGTGACTACAACTACCTGTTCGACCCTGTGGTAAGCCTCAAGCGCTTTTTCACCGAGGGCGGAGACTTCATTTTTCTCATCGACGAAGCGCACAATCTGGTGGATCGCGCGAGGGATATGTATTCCGCACAGCTGCTCAAATCCGCGGTTTATGGCGTAAAAAAGGCGCTGGGCAAAGGGCACTGCAAGCTGACGGCCGCTCTGAACAAAGTCAACAGCGAAATGATCGAGCTGCGCCGCCGCTGTGAGGAAGCGGATGAACATCGGCTGGTCATTCCGGAAGGTTTGCCGGAGTTGAACAAGCTGCTCTCCCGTCTGTCCGCCGCCTGTGAGGATTGGCTGGAAGAACACCGTGACGGCGAATTGCACGCCGAAGTGCTCGCGCTCTATTTTGAAGTGCATTTTTATCTGCGCATCGCAGAGCTTTACGACACGAACTACACCACGCTTCTCGCTGCCTTCGGTTCGGAGGTCTGTGTCCGTTTGCTTTGTCTGGACGCCGCGCCGTTTCTGGATGCATCCATGGCGCTTGGCCGCGCCAGCATTCTGTTCAGCGCCACGTTATCACCGGCGGAATACTTTATTCAAACGCTGGGCGGCGGCCCGGCCGCCAAAGCGATACGCCTGCAAAGCCCATTTTCTCAGGAAAGGCTGTGCCTCGCCGCTGCCGGGATCAGCACAAAATATACAGACCGTGAGCGCACACGGGAATCCGTGTGCCGTCTCATCGGCGCGGCCGTGAGCGCCCATGCGGGAAACTATATCGTGTTTCTGCCTTCCTATAAATACATGCAGGATGTGAGCGACGAATTTGCGATGATATATCCTGATGTCCCATTGACCGTGCAGGAAAACGGCATGGACGAAGATGCACGCGAGGCATTTCTCGCACAGTTTTCAGCCGACAGGCCCGGAACGCTTGTGGGCTTCTGCGTGCTTGGCGGCATTTTTGCCGAGGGCATTGATCTTGCAGGCGACCGTCTTATTGGCAGCATCATCGTCGGAGTGGGCTTGCCGCAGATTGGCGTAGAACAAAATGCCCTGCGGGATTACTACGAAGACACAATGGGTATGGGTTTTGAATACGCCTATCAATATCCCGGCATGAACAAGGTCCTTCAGGCTGCCGGCCGTGTTATCCGTACGGAAACAGACCGCGGGCTCGTGCTGCTCATCGACAGCCGGTACCGAACCGGCAGCTACCGCCGGTTGTTCCCCCCGCACTGGTCTCATCTGCGGCGGATAGAGAGCGCGGAACAGCTCTCTGCACTGCTGGCCGACTTCTGGGCCGAGCCGCCTTCCAGGCATGCTTTTCCCAAATAGCATACAAACGCAAAACGCGCCCGGCGTCAACCCGCCCGGGCGCGTTTTTAATCGTGGAATCAACCAAGCCTTCTGCACCTATCCGGCGCGTCACCCCTCTGCGGCGTTTGCCCTGCGCCGCAGGATGGTGCCCTCCGGCAGAGCGGCTGTGCACGGAATGCTGAACCGCATCATCGCATGCGGCGTAGCACAGATTGCTTCTCCGCTTTCATTTTGTATCCATTCCGGCGTAAAGGCAACAACCTTGCCGGATGGTACAAGCGCTTCCAGCGCCTCTCCAAGCAGGAACTTTCCGCGTTGGGTGCAAAAAGCAGTTCCTTCGCGCCATTCATCTACAACGCCCACAACTTCCCATTCCCGAATGTAGCCGCCGTGCTTTGTATTTTGCGTCGCACCTTCTCGGCCGAAATAAAAACCGGTGGAATAATGCCGGTGCGATGTACGGGTCAATTCCTCCAGCACGTCTTCGGGGCACATGTAAGCGTCCGGCGCATCCAGATATGCGTTCACCGCACGGCGGTATGCGCTTGTGGTACTGGCCACGTAATAGAAGGTTTTGGCTCGCCCTTCGATTTTCAGGCTGTCCACGCCCGCCTGTAAAATCAAGTCGATAAACGGCGCGGTACATAAATCGTCCGCGTTGAGAATGTAACTTCCCTCTTCGGTTTCGCCAACCTCAAACGCCTGGCCCGGGCGGTGTTCCTCGGTAAGCTGCCATTTCCAGCGGCAGGGCTGCGTGCATTCTCCCCGGTTCGCATCGCGGCCGGTGAGATAATGCGAAAGCAGGCAGCGCCCGGACACCGACATGCACATGGCGCCGTGGACAAATGCTTCCAGTTCCAGTTCCGGAGGAGTGTTGTCCCGAATGACCGCGATATCATTCAGAGAAAGCTCCCGCGCAAGCACCACACGCTTCGCCCCCAAATCATACGCTGCAGACGCGGCCGCATAATTGGCAATGCCCGCCTGTGTGGAAACGTGAAGCTCCATTTCCGGCGCAATATGCTTCGCCATCGCCAGCACGCCCAGGTCCGCAACGATGAACGCGTCCACGCCGGTTTCCCGTGCGCGCCGCATAAAATCGGGCATGCGGGCGATCTCCTCGTTGGTAGGCACTGTATTCAATGTCAGATAAACCCGGCGCCCTCTGGCATGGGCAAAGCGCACGCCCTCCGCCAGCTGCTCCATCGTGAAATTTTTCGGCGCGCTGCGCATGCCGAATTCCGTAGCGCCCACATATACCGCATCTGCGCCGTACAGCACGGCAAATTTCAGCCGTTCCAGGTCGCCGGCCGGGCTCAAAATTTCGGGCCGTTTCATTCAATCACCTCAAAAATGCAGCCGCACACAGGAGGTGCGGCTGCTTCGCTTATTTTATTGCCTTTTCTTCAAAATCACGGACGGATCCCCTGGCTCTCCAGGTCGGCCGTGATTGCTTCATGCTCGGCATTTGTTTTGGCAAAATGGTAATTCCCCAGTGTGTCCGTCTGGAAATACAGGTAGTCGCAGTTTTCCTCCGGCCACAGCGCCGCTTCAATGGACAGCAGGCCCGGGTTCGACACCGGTCCCGCAGGCAGGCCTGTATGCGTGTAGGTATCGTACGCCTCGCGCAGCTCCGCCGGAATCGCATCCCAGCTGCCATAGCCATAGGGCCCGGCCATGGAGTCATAAATATAGTTGTTGTCGTCGGCCTTTTCTTTGTCCCACGCAACGTTGCTGCCCAGCGTCATGCCGCTGGCAAGGCGGTTGTGGAACACTGCGGAGACCATTTTGCTGTACTCGTTTCCTGCTTCTTCCTGCACGAGGCTGGCCAGCGTAACAACCTCTGTCAGCGTCATATCCAATTCATCCATGCGTGCATACATTTCAGCAGTGATCTTATTGTCGAATTCGCCGTATATCTTGGCAACCATGTTGTACACGGTGTCTCCCACAAAGAATTCATAGGTGTCCGGGAACAGATACCCCTCCGCTTTCATGAACTGGTTGGGCTTTTCCTCGCGCTTGGCCCAGAAGCCGAACTGGGAAAAATCTCCATTGTTGGCCACGTCCAGAAATTCCTGTGCGGAACACAAACCCGCCTGCTCCATAATTTGTGCGTATTGGATCACCGTTTTTCCCTCCGGGAATGTGACCCGAACCGTCTCTCTGTCATCTGTAGCGACCTGCAGTGCGGCGATGATCTCATCATAGCTCATATCGGAGGACAGTTCAAACGTACCGTATTGCAGTGTATCCGCCGCACCGTCCTTGCCGCGTACATAAAAACGGAACACCTGCGCCGAGCGAATTATCCCCGCATCCTGCAGCTTCTGGCCGATGGCCAGCGGGCCGGACCCCTTTTCAATGGTGACGCTTTGTGTGACAGCCGCACCGCGTGAGCCGCTCACCTCGCCGGACAGCCAGAACCAACCTGCTGCTGCCGCCAGTGCCGCCAGCATCAAAAACACCAGCATCACGATCAGGCATCCGTGTTTTTTGCGTTTTTTCCGTCTGCGTGCGGGCACTTCATCTTCATCCTCTTCTTCATACTCATAGCCGTCCGCATACTCCGGCTCATATGCGGCATCAGCAGCGGGCGGCTGCTGCACCGGCGCAGCCTGCGGCGCGGGCGCTTCCGGCGCCAACGAACGCAGCTTTTGCGCATACAGCCCGCGCAGAGCAGGCGGCAGCGCCGCCACACGTTTGTTCAGCTCTTCGATTTTTGCCGCATTGCGCTGCTTTTGCTCCTCCGTCATGTGCAGCACGCGCGCCGAAAGCTCGGCCAGTTGCCGCACATAAGCCTCTTGTGCGGCCTGCTGGGTTCCTTCTTTGTTTTCTTCCATATTCGTCACCTCTTTGCAATCAGTGCCAAAACGTCCTTATGGATGTCTTCCTTAGCGCGCATCCGCCCACCTTCCGTGCAAGCCACGCGCTTCCATCCGAGTGCCTTTGCACAGTATTGCCCGGCCTGGCGGCTGTGCTGCAGGTATTCCATATTTTTTTCGTGGATGTCCTTTTTTTCTTCGTCTCCATGATACCTCTGGGACATCAGCCGCTGGGAAACCTCCGGGTCCACATCCAGGTATACGACGGTATCCGGTTCCGGTATGGCAATTTTGCGATATTCGAAATCAAACAACCAGGCGAGATAAGCGTCCCACTCCTCGCGCGGCAGCTTGGAACATTGATGCACCGCGTTGGAGGTCGTATAACGGTCCGCTATCACGGTTCCGCCGTCGTGGTAAAAGCACCCCCAAAGTGTCTTATAGCTTGCATACCGGTCCACAGAATAAAAGCTGGACGCCGCATAGGCGTTCACATCATTCACATCCTGCCCAAAAGCCCCGCCCAGATACATTTTCACCAGAGCGCTGGAATCACTCTCATAATTCGGAAAGGTGATCTTCATCGCCTGTTCTCCACGTCCGCACAATGCCTCGTAGAGCAGCCCCGCCTGCGTGGCTTTCCCACTACCGTCCAGCCCTTCCAGCACGATCAAACGTCCGCTCAAACCATTTCGTCTCCTTTGAGAAAAGCATATTTCTTCCGCATCTCTGCGGCACGTCCGCAGCTCATTGAACCCTCCGGGCATGCGCCGGATACACACGGCGGGCCGCTGCGCGCAAACAGTGCAGGGGCCACCTCATTCACCAGGCGCAGCATTTCGTCCGCCAGCTCCCGAATCTCCCACTGGGCGCGCTGGCAGCAGCGGTGCCGGAAGAAATTGTTCAGGCTTCGTGCGTTCATTGTAACGATCATCTTCGTGCTGCAGGCATTGGGCAGCACAAAGCGCGCGTCTTCAATGGCCATTTTTTCCGCCTTGCGCGCGGCCGTTTTTTCATCCGCTCCCTCCTGCATCAGGCGGCGGATGTGCCCGTCTTTCAGCAACTCCGCGATACGGCGGTAGTTTTCCGCTTCCTCCGCCATTGCCGCGTCAAAGGCCTCTCTGGCCTGTTCGTCCCGAGCCACTTCCGGCGGCGTAATATATTCAAACTGGTCCAGCCGTACATACCGCTGACTCTGTACGCTGTACGACGCGATACGGTGGCGCGTGATCTGTGCAAGCAGTGCGCGGCTCACGCCTTCGATTGCAAACGTAAAGGATGCGTGTTCTGTGGGGCTTTCATGCCCCAGGCTGGCGAGCTTTGAAAGAAATTCCCGGCTTTTCTCCGGCGTAAGGCCCTCCAACAGGTCGTCCAGGTGCGCATTGGAATAACACAGCTTTGCCGCAGCCGCGACAACGCGTTCCGGCTCCGGCGTGTGTGCAATCAGCATTACTTTCATGGCTTGTCCTCTCCCGCCGTCGATTTCTCCAACACCCGGATGGGAAGGCCGGAGGAATCGTACAGCACTTTTGCATGGTTTATTTTTATGCAGGTGCGCTCCTCGCAAACGCCCGTTTTCACGTTGATGCGGGAGCGGCATATTCGGTTGTTGCGGTAAACGCTTTCTCCTTCACAGGAAAAATATTCATCCTCCGCATGCACATGGTATTTGTACGGGAGCGCATGTTCCGCGCGAAGCTCGCCGCACAAATAAATCTCATCTGTATGAACCAAGATCTGGAACGTTTGTTCCGTAGGGTTATAAAAACGGTAATCGAGATAGTTGTACAGGATCGAGGTCCCCGTTCCGAATGGGATCGTCCGCCCGAAATCCGGAAAAAGATCATATCCGTCATGATGGTGGTGTTCCGTGATGACGAGCGGCGTATGCAGCACCATCCAATGAAGCAGATTCGTAAACTGACACATCCCGCCGCCCACGCCGCAGGCTGTTTCTCCTTTGCTGATTGTCAGGCCCGGTAAATATCCCCGGCGCGCAGTACACGGCCCCACCATCCGCCAGAACGAAAATGTTTCTCCCGGACGAATGAGCACTCCGTTTACTCTGGGTGCGGCAAGCGATAGATTAACAGCTTTATTTTCCTGCAGCTTCTGGTCCACCGTCCCAAGTGTGCGCCGTATCAGTGACTTATGGGCATACACTACAACAGGCAGCGGCTCACACCGCTGATGCCGGGAAAAACGCACACCGGAAAACATATCCTGCACACGCCGCACAAAACGGCACTTTTTCATGGAGAGCCAATAAGCCCACGGGCCCATCTCGCAAAAAAGCCTGCGCGTTTTTTCCATTCTGCAAAACCCTTTCAAAGACGGCTTCGGACCGCGCTGCGTTTCCTCTTGCGGAACGGGTGGCCGCAAGCGCCTGTTTTCAGCCGGAGGCCGGAACACAAAAGGAAATTCCGGCGCGCCGCCCGTCTTAAAGACGTTTTTACTCAGAAATATGTTTCAGCGGCGCATAATTCGCCATCGTCTTTTTTACGCCGGCCGTATCAAAACGAATTTCAACGATGGTATCTCCCGCCACGGGCGTTACCTTCAGCACCTCGCCGCGGCCGAAAACTTTATGCTCCACCAGGTCTCCCGGACGATAGGCTCCGCTGCCCTCCGTTCGCGGAACGGAGGCCGCGCTGCCCGCCTGAACCGTGGAAAAACCGCCTCCCACAGAAGCGCGCTGCCGGGCAGGGCGTGAAGCGCCGCCCGCTCCAGAACCGTGGGAAGCACCGCCGTAACGGGCCGAATATCCCGCCTGTACCGTGGAGCGCATGCTTGCCGCGCCATATTCCGGCTGCAAATATGCATTTTGCTGCTGCATATAACGCTGACGCATGGCCTTCGTCTGCGCGGCAGCCGGGCTTTGCTCCACCTCCACCAGAGAGGCGTCGATCTCCTCCAAAAAACGGGAAGGGCGGTTATGCTTCGTCTGGCCGAACAGCATGCGCGAGTTCGCACAGGAAAGATAAAGCTCTTTTTTCGCACGGGTAATACCCACATAGCAAAGCCTGCGCTCTTCCTCCAGATCTTCATTGGAATACCGGCTCATCTCGCTGGGGAATATTCCTTCTTCCAGACCGACGATGAACACATAATTAAACTCCAGCCCCTTGGCCGCATGCATGGTCATCAGAACGACAACATCTGCGCCTTCATCATAACTGTCGATATCACTGATGAGCGCCACTTCCTCCAGAAAGCCCGGCAGGCTGGCTTCCGGACCGCGCTGATCGGCATAGGTCTTTACACTGGAAACAAGCTGACCGATGTTTTCCATGCGCGTCTGGCCTTCTTCTCCCTCTGCCTCCAGCATACTGCGGTATCCCGTGATCTCCAACATCTCGCTGACGAACACATCCAGAGGCATCGTATCGTACGCTTCTTTCAGCCTGCGGTAAATGCGCCAAAAGCCGCCAAGCGCCGCGCTTGCCCGCGCCAGCGCCGGATAATCCGGCGCGTGCTCAATAACCTCCAGCATTGAGACGCCAAGCCCCGCCGCAATATCCGCCACGTTCTGCACCGTTGTCGCGCCGATCTTGCGCGCCGGTTCGTTGATGATGCGCCGCAGCCGCAGATCGTCCTGCTCGTTTGCGACGATGCTCATATAAGCAAGCATGTCCTTTATCTCTTTACGGTCGTAGAAACGCTGGCCGCCGACGATTTTATACGGAATGCCCGCACGGGCAAAATAGGTTTCGATTGGCCCGGACTGTGCGTTCATACGGTACAGGATCGCATGATCCCGCAGCTTCGCGCCCTTTTTCACGTTCTGGCCGATCACCGCCGCCACATGGGCCGCCTCGTCGAACTCAGAATCCGCTTCATAGCACATCAGCTTCTCGCCGTTTCCGTTCTCCGTCCAAAGCGTTTTTCCTTTGCGCCCCATATTGTTCTTGATCACACAGTTCGCCGCGTTCAGAATATTGGAGGTAGAGCGGTAGTTCTGTTCCAGCCGAATGACCTTTGCGCCGGGGAAGTGCTGTTCAAAATTAAGAATGTTTTCAATCGTTGCACCGCGGAAACGGTAAATGCTCTGGTCATCGTCGCCAACGACACAAACGTTCCGGTGCTCGCCGCCCAGCAGATATACAAGCTGAAACTGTGCCACGCTGGTGTCCTGATATTCATCCACCAGGATATAGCGGAACCGGTTTTGATAATATTCCCGTACATCCTCAAAATCCCGCAGCAACTTCACTGTGGCATAAATCAAATCGTCAAAATCGAATGCACCTGCCTGCAAAAGACGTTTTTGATAGGCGTCGTATACCTTGGCGACAAGCCCCGCACGCGTATCTGCGGGCGCGCTCATGGCGTCCTGCGGGCTGATCATCTTGTCTTTCAGACGGCCGATGGCGCCGATGGCCGATTTCAGCGGAAGAAACTTGTCGTCGATGTTCATCGACTTATATACTTCTTTCATGGCGCGCTGCTGATCGTCCGTATCATAAATGGTAAAGCTCTGGGGATACCCCAGCCTGCCGGCTTCCCGGCGCAGGATACGCACGCATGCCGAATGGAATGTAGATGCGTTGACATCCTGACCTGCTTCACCCAGCATGGCGGAAAGACGATTTTTCAGTTCCCCCGCCGCCTTGTTTGTAAAGGTGATGGCGAGAACATTATAGGGGCGCACCGTGTGCTCCCGCAGGAAGGGCCGAAGAGCCTCGGAAGGCTCGCCGCCGCTGTGCAGCAGGCGTTCCAGCTCCGCCACCTGTTCCGGCCCGGCGCCTTGCGGCGCATATGTGCTGCTGTGCGCGCTGCCGAAACGAATCAGATTCGCAATACGGTTGACAAGCACCGTCGTTTTGCCGCTGCCCGCCCCCGCCAGGATCAGCAGCGGCCCGTCTGTGGTAAATACCGCGTCCCGCTGCACCGGGTTCAGCTTTCCGAATTGCGCCTCAATATACTTTTTGCGCAGCGCAAGGAATTGTGTTTCAAATTGGGATTCCATTGTTTTCCGCCTTTGGTCGTATTCTGGCGCATTCTATTCATGCGCACTATCGTATTTAGTATAGCATACTTGCACCTGATTGAAAAGAAAAAGCCGCTCCCAAAGGAACGGCTTTTTCCGTAAAAGCGTCATTTCAACATATTGATGAGGATACCGGCGGCCACAGCGCTGCCGATTACGCCCGCAACATTCGGCCCCATGGCGT
Source organism: Ruthenibacterium sp. (assembly GCF_017421385.1). Classification (NCBI taxonomy): domain Bacteria; kingdom Bacillati; phylum Bacillota; class Clostridia; order Eubacteriales; family Oscillospiraceae; genus Ruthenibacterium; species Ruthenibacterium sp. The sequence continues at coordinate 104,904 of NZ_JAFOIN010000092.1, forward strand.
GCATAAGCAGGAAATTCTGGGGGTTTTCCTGCTGGCCGACCTTCTGAGAAACACGTGCGGCCATCGGAACAGCGGAAACACCGGCAGAACCGATCAGCGGATTCACCTTGCCGTGCGTCGCCCAGCACATGATTTTGCCGAACAGAACACCGCCCGCAGTGCCGAAGCAGAACGCGATCAGGCCCAGCGCCACGATGAACAGCGTGTTCTTGTTGAGGAAGGTCTCTGCATTTGTGGTACAGCCGACAGACACACCGAGGAAAATCGTAATGATGTTCATCAGCTCGTTGCCCGCCGTCTTGTTGATGCGGTCCACAACACCGGACTCTTTCATCAGATTGCCCAGCATCAGCATGCCGACAAGAGGCACGGCTGTGGGAAGGATCAAACAAATGATGATGGTGCAGATAATGGGGAACATGATCTTTTCCAGTTTGGAAACCGGACGAAGCTGTTCCATTACGATCATACGTTCTTTCTTTGTGGTAAGCGCGCGCATGATAGGCGGCTGGATGATGGGCACCAGCGCCATATAGCTGTACGCGGCCACAGCGATAGCGCCAAGCAGTTCAGGCGCCAGCTTGCTGGCAACGAAAATGGCTGTCGGGCCGTCCGCACCGCCGATGATGCCGATGGCGCCGGCCTGCGGGCCGGTAAAATTAAGCAGCTTCGCTCCGATGTAAGTAGTGAAAATGCCAAGCTGTGCGGCAGCGCCCAGCAACAGGCTCTTCGGGTTGGAGATCAGGGGGCCGAAATCCGTCATCGTACCGATACCAAGGAAGATCAGCGGTGGATAAATGCCCAGCTTGACGCCAAGATACAGCATATCAGCCAACCCGCCATGGTGCAGGATCTCGCTGAACATCGGATACAGCGAAGGGTCCGCGCCTTCCGGCGGGATGAAATACTGCATGTGGATAATCTCGCCAAACGGAAGGTTCGCCAGCAGCATGCCGAAGGCGATCGGCAAAAGCAAAAGCGGCTCGAACTGCTTGCCTATGGCAAGATAAATCAGCCCGCAGGCGACGATAATCATAATCAGATAGCCCGGATTCTCCATGATGCCGACAAAGCCGGATTCATTGGCAATACCGGTGACTGCGTTTAAAAAGCCCTGCATGTCTGTTCATCCCCTCCTGTCAAAACGGCTCGGTGTAAGCCACAACACCGGCCTGCCCCCAGGCGGAGCGCCCGGACACTCTTGTGCGCTTAACACTGCGCAGCGTATAATGTTCGCCGCCGTCCATGCAGGCGATAGCGGCGGCAATGGCCGCGACGACCTCGCCCGGGATGCCGGCTTCCACAACCGGAGCCTTCGGAGCAGCCGCTTTCACCGGAGCGGGAGCCGCTTCTTTCTTCGGAGCAGGCGCGCCTTTTTTCCTGCGGTCTACAGATGTAAAAATAATGCCCTCGAGCGTAATGAGCAGGTAGAGCAGCACCAGAACGCCGAATACGAGGATGAGGCCCGTTGCCACAACCACGCCGACGGACGGTTCGGGGTTCCCGGATGCAGTATTTGCCGCAACCGTAAGGAACTGTGAAATGCCCATGAAATAACCTCCCTGTTTTTTTACGATATCTTTTTATATTATAGATGAAATCCGTCCCGGTTGCAACCGTTAAATGAAAAAGTTGTTAAAAAAATCTCAAATATTTTCAGTTTTTCCTTCGACGGCTTACACACAAAAATGCCCGTCTGACGATTGTTCTTCAGACGGGCATAGAGCAGCATACTTACCTTATCTTATATCTTAAAAGGAGCCTACTTTTTGTTCATATTGTTCGCACGCCTCGCACACCTTTTGCTGAGGCGCAGGCTTCGGCTCATACCAGCCCCGCTTTTGCATCTCGCTGAACACTTCAAACTGCATGTCATGTTCCTCGGAAAGAATCTCCATCAGCTTATCCTTGCGTTCCTTTGTGGCGCATTCACCGGCATAATGATTATAATTCCCCGTGATGAATTTTTGGGAATTGAGCGCATCCGTCATTTTCGCCTGATCATCAAAGCAATTCATTATTTGTCCCCTCCTCATTTCAGTTCGCTGAGAATCGCATCATAATGCTGCGTATGGCGCTGGGCCATATCCTCGCACATTTCTTTGAGCGCCGGGTCCTCACAGGTCTGTGCATAGCATTTGTATTTTTTAATGATATTTTCCTCGTGAGTGAGCAGTTCGGAAAAACCGGCCAGCTCTACGGCAGTGATTTCTTCCATGGGGTTTGCCTCCTTTTCTGTAATGGTATTAGTTTTTCTCCAAGGCTCGCAAATATACAAAAAGCCCTGCGGCAAAACGCCGCAGGGCAAAGGAAATTTTATGAAAACAGGAGCCGGGCAATCAATACATGCCGCCCATACCGCCGCCCGCCATGGCGGCGTTGGCCGCAGCCGAGGCCGCGGGATCTTCCGGCTCATCCGCGACAAGGCTCTCGGTGGTAAGGACCATGGACGCCACGCTGGCCGCGTTCTCCAACGCAGAACGGGTGACCTTGGTCGGGTCAACGATACCGGCCTTGATCATGTCGCCGTATACTTCTTTCTGGGCATCAAAGCCATAGTTGGCATCGCTGCCGGACATAATTTTGTCGATAATGACACTGCCCTCCAGGCCGGCATTGGCCGCGATCTGGCGCAGCGGAGCCTCCAGTGCTTTGCGCACGATGCGCGCACCCGTGCGCTCATCGCCTTCGAGAGCGTCGATCACAGCGTCAACAGCAGCAGTCGTGTGCAGCGGAGCCGTGCCGCCGCCCGCGACAATGCCCTCTTCCACGGCAGCCTTGGCCGCATTCAGGGCATCCTCAATGCGCAGCTTCTTCTCTTTCATCTCGACCTCAGTGGCAGCGCCGACTTTGATGACGGCAACACCGCCGGACAGCTTGGCAAGACGCTCCTGCAGCTTCTCCTTGTCGAAGTCGCTGGTCGTCTCCGCCATCTGCGCACGGATCTGCGCAACACGGTTGCTGACAGCTTCCTTGTCGCCCATACCGTCTACGATGGTGGTATATTCCTTCGTTACCTTCACCTGGCGGGCACGGCCCAGCATATCGACGGTGGCGTCTTTCAGCTCATAACCCAACTCTTCGCTGACAACCGTGCCGCCCGTCAGAATGGCGATGTCCTGCAGCATTTCCTTGCGGCGGTCGCCAAAGCCGGGAGCTTTGACAGCGACAACCGTGAAGGTCCCGCGCAGGCGGTTCACGATCAGCGTGGACAGAGCCTCGCCCTCCACATCTTCGGCAATGATGACGAGTTTCTTGCCGGACTGTACGATCTGCTCCAGCAGGGGCAGAATATCCTGAATCACACTGATCTTCTTATCCGTGATGAGCAGATATGCATCATCCAGAACAGCCTCCATGCGCTCGGTGTCTGTGACCATATACGGAGTGATATAGCCGCGGTCGAACTGCATGCCCTTTACGACTTCGGAATAGGTCTCAGCCGTCTTGCTCTCTTCAATGGTGATCACGCCGTCAGCGCTTACCTTTTCCATCGCCTCAGCGATCAGGCTGCCGATGACTTCATCGCCCGCAGAAACCGTGGCAACACGCGCCACGTCGGCGGAGCCCTCCATTTTCTTGCTGTTCGCCTTCAAAGCCTCGACAGAAGCCTTCACGGCCTTCTGCATGCCGCGCTTCAGATCCATGGGGTTTGCACCCGCGGCAACGTTCTTCATGCCCTCGGTAACAAGCGCCTGTGCCAAAACCGTTGCGGTGGTGGTACCGTCGCCGGCAGCATCGTTCGTTTTGGTGGCAACTTCGCGTACGAGCTGAGCGCCCATGTTCTCGAACTGGTCTTTCAGCTCGATCTCTTTGGCGATGGTAACGCCGTCATTGGTGATGACCGGAGCGCCGAACTTTTTGCCCAAAACTACGTTGCGTCCCTTGGGGCCAAGTGTGATCTTGACCGTATCGGCAAGCTTATCAATGCCGGCGCAGAGAGCTTTGCGCGCCTCTTCGCCCATGAGTAACTGTTTTGCCATAAATAACGACTCCTTTTATTTTAAAATAGAATGAAAACAACTTTGCTGAGAGCTTACTCTACAACGGCAAGAATGTCCGACTGGCGCACGATGGTGCACTCGTCGCCGTCCACCTTCACTTCGGTACCCGCGTATTTGGCGATCAATACCCTGTCGCCCACCTTGACGGTCATCTCAACTTGGTTGCCGTCCACAAGGCCGCCCGGGCCCACAGCGACAACTTCGCACACCTGGGGCTTTTCCTTGGCGGAGCCCGTAAGGATGATGCCGCTCTTGGTAGTTTCCTCTGCTTCTACGTTTTTAATGACAATTCTGTCAGCGAGAGGTCTGATTTTCATAAAACTTTCCTCCTAAATTAAATTTTCCTTGTTTAGCACTCTATATCTTTGAGTGCTAAACATATTGTAACCACATTTACAGGAAAAATCAAGGGGGTAAAATAAAAATTTTTTGTGAACTCGCACGAAAACAAAACAATACCGGGCGGCCTGCGAAGGAGCCACCCGGTATTTGTCATATTTGTCTGCCTTCAAGTCATGTCACGCCGTTACGGCGGGAGCTCTGTCCTCAAACTGCGCATACAGCGGAGCCGGCAGCACAAACCGCGCTGCCAGAGGCAGCACTTGTGCGGAAAGACTGTCCGCCGGAGTGCACTCCCCGTCGATATTTGTGATGACAGCCTTCCCATCCATCGGCTCGATCAACACCTTTTGCGCTCTGCGGTATTCCAGCACATCCGAAAGCTCCGGAACGACACGACCATTTTGATAGTGGAGCCCGTTTTTATATTTGGACAGTACTCCCGCAATGCGCATCCGGCTCATTTTCTTTACCATGATCACATCCAGCACTCCGTCCTGCAGGTCCGCCATGGGCGCAGCGCGGAACCCGCCCCCGTATGCGACGCCGTTGCATACCGTGGCGATGAGGTAATCCCCCTCCAGCACATCGTCGTCCACCGTAATGCGCAGCCTGTGTCCCATGGGCTGCAAAAGACGTTCTACAATGGAAATATTATATGCCATCTGGCCGCCGCACAGCGGCAGGCGGCGATATTTGGGAATGCTGTATGCAACTTCAGAATCCAGCCCAACCGAACAGATTGCCGCAGAGACCCCGCCGTTTGCCGCGACCAAGTCAACAGGCACCGCCGTGCCTGCGATATTATCCGCAAGGGAAAGGAAATCCTCCGCCGCGCCGAAATTTCGCACAAAATCATTGCCGGAGCCGCACGGAACACTTGCTACCTCTGCGTTTTTATAGGGATACGCCCCCGTAAATACCTCGTTCAAAGTACCGTCCCCGCCGCAGGCGTAAAGGCGCACCGGTTCCCCGTCATCACCGTACTGCCGGGCGATTTCAGCCGCGTGGCCGGCGTGCTGTGTCAGCTCCACAGCATAATCCACACCCGCACCGGCCGCCGCGTCGATCAGCCGCGGCACAAGATAAAGGCTGGCGTCCGCTTTCCCGGATACCGGATTCACAATAAAAACATGCTTCATCAGGGTATTCCCCTTTCCTCACATTTCATTATCATCATACCGCATTTATACCAAACATACAATTGCCATTCCGTGCAAAAAAGCGGCAGGTAATAAAGCAAAGTGCCATGGGGTATACTGAGGGAAAGCGGCGTCTGCCGCAGGCCCGCCGTGCGGAAACATGAATGCAAAGGAAGAAGCTCCATGAACGTTATCCCTCATATTCTTTTTACAAGCCTGTTCTCCATCATCGTACTGTTCCTGCTCGCTAAGCTTATGGGCAACCGCCAGGTCAGCCAAATGAGCATGTTTGATTACGTAAACGGTATCACCATAGGCTCCATCGCGGCGGAGTTCGCCACGAGCCTGGAGGACGACTACTGGATGCCGCTGACTGCCATGGTCGTATATGGCGTCACCGCCGCTCTGATCTCCTATATTACCTGCAAATCTATGGCGGCGCGCAAATTCATCAACGGCAAGCCCGTTGTCCTGTATGAAAACGGAAAGCTTTACGAAAAAAACCTGGCTGCGGCCAAGCTGGACATCAATGAGTTCCTAACACAGTGCAGGACAGCGGGTTATTTCGACCTTGCCGATCTGCAAACCGCTATTCTGGAGACCAACGGCCAGGTGAGCTTTTTGCCGCTGGCCGCCCAGCGTCCCGTTACGCCGGAGGATCTCCAAATGACTCCCGATCCGGAACGTCCCTGCGTAAACGTCATCCTGGACGGAACCGTTATTCCGAAAAATCTGAAATACACCGGCAACGACGACGTATGGCTGAAAAAGCAGCTTGAGGCGCAGCATGTGACAAGGATCGGTGACGTTTTTCTCGCTACCGTAAACGCGCAAAACGAGCTGGCTGTCTATCCCCGTACCGGGGAGCGCGTGGCGCACGAGATGTTTGAGTAAACAATATGCCCCGTCCATCCGCGTCATTCCTTTTTACCGCTTGTACTGTTGTTTTCCCCATCATATAGCCTGCCTCAGCAATTGGAATATCCCTTTGTTGCGAAAGAGAAGAAAAACAGGCGGCAGAATTTTCTGCCGCCTGTTCTGTTGAAATCTTATTTGAAGTAACGGGCCAGCAGACCGGCAAACGCTTTGCCATGGCGGGCCTCATCACGGGCCATCTCATGCACGGTGTCATGGATGGCGTCCAGCCCCAGCTCCTTGGCCTTTTTTGCAAGGTCCATCTTACCGGCAGTCGCGCCGTTCTCGGCCTCTACACGCATTTCCAAATTCTTTTTCGTGCTGTCCGTCAGGACCTCACCCAGCAGCTCGGCAAACTTCGCAGCATGCTCAGCTTCTTCGTAAGCCGCTTTTTCCCAATACAGACCAATCTCCGGATAACCTTCACGATGTGCCACGCGCGCCATAGCCAGATACATGCCCACCTCGCTGCACTCGCCGTTGAAGTTCATACGCAGACCCTCGATGATTTCAGGATCGACGCCCTTGGCAACACCCACAACGTGCTCGGCAGCCCAAGTCATTTCACCTTTCTGCTCAACAAACTTGGAAGCCGGCGCCTTACAGACCGGGCAGAACTCCGGAGCAGCCTCACCCTCGTACACATAACCACAAACAGTGCAAACAAACTTAGACATAACTTGTTTCCTCCAGCATTATTATATTTTTGTTGTTTCATTGAAAGGCATTGCTGCCGTGTCTATAATATATCATGCTTCCCAATTGGTGTCAAGTATTTATTGATAAAAAATATCAATTATTTTTGAAACCTTTGGAAACCAAGCTTTTCCAGCGCCGGCAAAAGCGCCTTCAGCCCCACCGACGTCAGCGCCCCCATCCCAAGGCCCGAAAGCAGCAGGACAGGCGCATAATACAATGTATAAACAGATTGGGTCATCAGCAGATTGATGACCAGCAACTGCCCAAAATTATGTGTGATCGCGCCGCACACGGAGAGTATGAATACCGAAGGCCTGCTCCTGAAAAGGCACAGGACAGCCATTACGCCAAGCGACAACAAACCGCCGCCGAGGCTCAGCGCGCCGGCCATCGCACCGCGGGTGAGCAATACAAAAAAGCTTTTGAGCAGAACAAGCGTGAACGCGCTGCCGCGCCCCAGAAAGAACAGCGCATACATCACAACCACATTTGCAAGACCCAGCTTCACGCCAGGCGGCAGCCCCAACAGCGGCGTGAGCGTCCCCTCCAAAAAAGAAAGCACCACGGACAGAGCAAACAGAAGCCCCATCAACGCCACGCGGCGCGTCTTTTCATTGCGCAGAACACTCACCTTCCTTTTCCGGCGATATGCACGAACCGCTTTTACAAAAAGACAACATGGTAAGCCCCCTCTGCTTCTGCTGCCAATTCAAATGAAGCCTGAAGTGCTTTGGAAACATACAGTGTGTTGTCCTCATCCAGAAGCAGGCCTTCACCGCCTGTCTCGAAATATTCCAGCGCCTTTTCCCTGCCCTGAACAAAAAGGGCCGTGGACCAGAAATCCGCCTCCGCACCATTTTCACAGAGAATGCCTATGGAAACGATATCGCTTTGCGCCGGTCGCCCTGTCGCGGGGTCCAGAATATGATGATACCGCACACCATCCTGCTCAAAATAACGTTCGTATCCTCCGGAGGTGCAGAAAACCGCATCCCTGATTTCAAATGACGCCAGCGAGACCGATTCCTCCTCTTTCGGATCACGAAAGCCCAGCCGCCACGCTTCACCGTCCGGCTTTACGCCCCGTGCGTAAATGCTGCTCCCGCCAAGCCAGCACAGCGCCGCACGGATGCCATATTCGTCATAAACCTCTTTCGCAACGTCACAGGCTGCTCCTTTGGCGATACCGCCCAGATCTACCGCCTGGCCGGGACGCTGCAGACGCGCCGTTCCGGATTCAAGAAGCAGGCCTCTGTCATCCACCAACGGCAGCAGCGCGTCGATTTCATCCTGCTGCAGCACCCGCGGCGCATCCGTGGTAATGCCCCATGCCAGTGCAAGCGGCGCGATTGTAAGTTCAAACGCTCCGCCCGCCTGTGCACTGAGTGTTTTCGCCTGCGAGAGCAATGCGTATGTCTGCGCCTCGACCGCCACAGCCTCTCCGCTTCCGGCAGCCGCGTTCAAACGTGCAATATCACTCCCCTCTTTATATACAGAAAGCCGGTTCTCCATCTCACGAAACGCCTGTTCCGCCGCCGCGATGGCTTTTTCTCCGTTTGGACCGTAGACCTTCTGGTCCGCCACAGCATCCATGACAAATGTCGCCGAAGTGTGGCGGACGTTTTGCCGGGACAAATTATAATATAGAAGCCCACCCGCGCACACCACTGCTGCAGCACACGCTCCGGCGATCATTTTTATTGCTTTTTTCATACGAATCTCCTTTGGCTGATAGTACGATTGTAGGCAAGTTTGCCCGTTCTGTCAAGCGTCCGCCGCATGCCGGTTTTGCTGTGTATAAAATGTAAAGATTCTGCGCACACTCCCAGAAAGGCCTTGCAAATATTACCAGATTCGTGTAAGATGGTAACAACAATTTTTCTCAGGAAAGGAACCGATTATGAAACGTTTTTTTGCTGGTTTATTGGCAGTTTGCCTTGTGGGCGCCGCGTTTGCCGGCTGCAGCGGCAGCAGCGCAAATTATAATGTGAACGATGTTGCTTCCGCAGTTGAAACGGTGGCTAAGATCGAAAATCCGCTGGACATTACCGAGGATGACCTCACCTATGAGTTCGGCGTAGATATGGACAAGGTCGAGGAGTTTTCCGGCCAAAAAACGGGCGTGGCGAATACGGCGGGTACGGTGCTTGTCGTGAAGGCTTCTGCGGGCAGCGTGGACGACATCAAGGCTGCGCTGGAAAATTACAAAAACGGTCTTGTTTCCGTGAGCGAGAATTATCAAAATGATTTTCCCGAAGCATACCAGCAGGTCTCTGACGGCCGCGTCGTTGCAAAAGGCGATTACGCTGTATTGGCCATCGCGGCTGCGGGCGTCGATTACACCGAGGTCGATGCCGCGATCGACGAGGCTTTGAAATAAGCATTTACAGGCCCCGCAAAGCCGGTACCTCCGGGGTACCGGCTTTGCTTTTTGCCGCGGGAATGTCCGGCGGCGCAATGTTTCCAAACAAGGAGTGAAAGCATGGTCTTCAGCACCGTACTGTTCCTGTTCCGTTTTCTGCCCATCACACTGGCACTTTATTATCTTGCGCCCGCAAGGCTGAAAAACACCGTTCTGTTTTTGTGCAGCCTCGTGTTCTATTCTTGGGGCGAAGTACGCCTGTTTCCGGTAATGGCAGCCGCCATTCTAATCAACTATACTGCAGGCCTTGGCATTGAACGCTTCAAAGACAGCGCCGCTGCGCGACGCGGCTTTTTATTGTTCAGTATCATCGGCAGCCTTGGCATGCTGTTCTTTTTCAAATACACCGACTTTTTCATCAACAACATCAACGCCGTAATAGGAACGTCCATTCCCCTCCTGCGCCTGACTCTGCCGCTCGGCATCAGCTTTTATACATTCCAGACGATGAGCTATTCCATTGATGTATACCGCGGCGATGTGAAAGCCGAGCATAATCTGATCAACTTCGGCGCTTATGTGGTCATGTTCCCGCAGCTCATTGCCGGGCCAATCGTGAAATACAGCGATGTAGCGGAACGGCTCCACATTTTAAAGGGCCGTGTCACGATGGACCGCATCGACGAGGGCATCTCACTGTTCATCTTCGGGCTTGCCAAAAAAGTGTTGCTGGCCGACGGTATCAGCGCGCTTTGGTACGACGTGATCGGCCATGATGTAAACGGCGTATGGGAAGCAGGTGTTGGATTGTCCAACGCGTCTACACCTCTGGTGTGGCTTGGCATCATTTCCTATGCCCTGCAGATCTACTTCGATTTTTCCGGCTATTCTATGATGGGCATCGGCATGGGCAAAATGCTGGGCTTTGATTTCCCGGACAACTTCAATCTGCCTTACATTTCGCGCAGTATCACTGAATTTTGGCGGCGCTGGCACATCACACTGTCCAGCTGGTTCAAGGAATATGTATATATCCCCCTTGGCGGCAACCGCAAGGGTCTGACTCGCCAGCTGTTCAACATTTTTGTAGTATGGTTCCTTACCGGCTTCTGGCACGGAGCAAACTGGAACTTCATCTTCTGGGGCCTCTATTACTGTGTGCTGCTGATGATTGAAAAAATCTGGCTGCTGCCGCACCTGAAAAAGGGCAAGGTCTGGCCGCACATTTACACGATGCTGCTTGTCATTGTGGGCTGGGCGCTGTTCGTCGGCAGCGACAAAGGCGTTTCGCTCGGGCTGCTGCTTCAAAAGCTGTTCGTGCCCTCGGGCGGCGTTTCACCGCTGTACTTCCTGCGCAACTACGGCGCTCTGCTCATTGTCGGCATTTTGTGCGCTACGCCTCTTCCGCAGAAGCTGTATGAAAAATTCAAAACGAACACGCTGATGCGCGGGCTGGTTCTTGCGCTGATTTTTGTTGTGACCATCGCCTATATGGTGGACGCCACGAACAGTCCGTTCTTATATTTCCGCTTCTGACAAGCGGTCACTGAAAAAAGAGGGAGCGCCGCAGCCAATAACCATATGGAAACGGCGTTGGCCGGTTTTGCACAGCAAAACCGAGATGAAATCGAGGAGGCGCCGCGACCAATACCCTATGGGAGCGGCGTTGGCCGGTTTTGCACAGCAAAACCGAGATGAAATCGAGGAGGCCCCGGAATGATCCGCAATTTATGGCAGGAGCTGAAAAAGTTCCCCATCGTTCTGCTTTTTCTCGCCTTTTTGTTCTGCTTTTCCATCCTGGACGCACTCTGGCCCAAGCGGGAATTTTCCGAGTTGGAGAACCGGAAGCTGATGCAGCTGCCCAAGCTCACTCTTGCGGGGGTTCTTTCCAAAGACGATCCCTGGATGGCCAAATATACTGAATACACCAAAGACCAGTTCATTTTCCGTGACGGATGGATCGACCTGAAAAGCCGCGCGGAGGCAATGCTTCTCAAAACGGAAAACAACGGCATCTGGTTCGGCAAAGACAATTATCTCTTCCCGAAATTTCTTGCCGTCGGCGAGCGCTTTGAAAAAAATCTCGACGCTGTTGAGCGCATGGCGCAGCGCCATCCCGGCAAGGTGAGCGTTATGATCGCGCCCTCATCCAGCCTTGTGCTTTCTGAAAAGCTGCCCTGGCAGGCACCTGTTGCGGATGAGGATATCTATCACGACAGCATCGTCGAACGGCTGTCCGGCCAGGCGGCGGTGTATGACCTGCGAAAAACACTGCGCGCCCATGGTGATGAATACATTTTCTACCGTACCGATCATCACTGGACAAGTGAAGGCGCTTACCTTGCATATGAACAGTTTGCAGGCAGCAAAGGCCTTCCGCTGTTTGACCGCTCGGCCGCGAATGAAAAAAAGGTCGAAAACTTTTACGGAACAAGCTATTCCAAAGCCCGCAACTACGACGTGGTGCCTGATACCATCACGTATTACGATCTGCCCAACCAGCTGACTGTCTACACGGCCAACGCAGACGGCAGCGAAAGCGGCGAAACCGGCCCGCTGTACAACACCGCCGATTTTGAAACACGGGACAAATATAAGGCATTCCTGCGCGGCAACAACGGTTATTCTGTTCTGGAGGGCAACGGCACAGGCAGTATCCTCATCATCAAAGACAGTTATGCCAATGCTTTCATTCCCTATCTCGTCGAGGATTACGCCTCTATCGGGATTGTGGACTTCCGCTATCTCAATAAAAAAGTGGACAGTCTGATCGAACGCGGCGGCTACGATGAGATCCTTGTGCTGTTCAGCTTCCAAGGCTTTATGGACGACATGACGCTGGCGGCGAAAATTGCCACGCCCTGAGGAAATAGCGCCTAACCAAAAACGCCCTGCGCGGTTTTATCCGTGCAGGGCGTTTTTTACTGTTCTTAATTCTGAAAATCACAGTTTTTCAATGGCCGAAAGCAGCATTTCGCGCAGAACGCCGGGATTCCCCTGCCCTCTGCTGGCCTTCATACACTGGCCCACAAGGAAGCCCGCAACATTGGTCTTGCCGCCCTTATAATCCGCCACAGCCTTGGGGTTGTTCGCCAGAACATCGTCTACGATCTTACCCAGCGCTCCCGAATCGCTGATTTGAGCAAGCCCCTTTTCTTCCACGACCTTGGCCGGAGGAACATCCGTCTCAATAATCACGTCAAGCACTGTTTTTGCAGCTGTGTTGGAGATGGTGCCTTTTTCGATCAGAGCGATCATCTCCGTCAGATTTTCTTTTGTCAGGGCTGTATCCGTGATCTCAATGCGGCGCTCGTTCAAAATCTTTGCAATATCTCCGATCATCCAGTTGCAAATGAGCTTCTTATCACAATTGCCAAGCGCCACACAGGCATCAAAAAACTCCGAACGTGCACGGTTGGAGGCCAAAAGTTCCGCATCCACCGGCAGCAGGCCATACTCTTTCACATAGCGCAGCGCCTTAGCCACTGGCAGTTCAGGGATGGAATCCTTCAATTCCTGAACGTGCGCTTCACTCACTTCAAACGTGAGCAGATCGGGGTCTGGGAAATAGCGGTAGTCCTGCGCATCCTCTTTCGAGCGCATCACATAGCTTTTGCCCTTGGCATCATCCCAGCGGCGGGTCTCCTGTTCGATAACGCCACCCTTCCTGATGACCTCGATCTGCCGCTGCGCCTCATACTGGATGGCGCGGTACACCGCGCCGAAGCTGTTGACGTTTTTCATCTCGGTTCGAGTGCCGAATTCCTTCTGTCCGCGGGGACGCACAGAGACGTTCACGTCTGCGCGCACACTGCCCTCCTGCATCTTGGCGTCTGAGATGCCGAGATAAAGCAGGATGTTTGTAATGGCTTCCATGTACGCCTTTGCTTCCTCCGCACTTCGCAGGTCCGGCTCGGAAACCATCTCAATGAGCGGCACGCCGCAGCGGTTGTAATCCGCCAACGTTCCGTCAAAGGAATCATCGTGAATGAGCTTGCCCGCATCCTCTTCGATGTGGATGCGCGTGATACCGATGCGCCGTACGTCGCCATTCACAAGGATGTCCAAATAACCGTTTTCGCACAACGGAACGTCAAACTGGCTGATCTGATATGCCTTGGGAAGGTCCGGATAAAAATAGTTCTTGCGGTCATTTTTACTCACACGGTTGATAGAGCAGTTCAGCGCATGGCCCATTTTTATGGCGTAATCCACCACCTGCTTGTTCAGCACCGGCAGCGTGCCGGGCATCCCCATGCACACCGGACAGCACAATGTGTTCACCTCTGCGCCGAAAGCATTTTTGCAGCCGCAGAAAATCTTGGTCTCGGTGCACAGCTCGGCATGCACCTCAAGGCCGATCACTACTTCATAATCCCTGTTTATCATCTCGTCACAGCTCCTTTACCGCAAAGCCGCCCCTGGCAGTCTCGTAAGTTTTCGCAACGCCCAGCAATTTTGCCTCGCTGAACTTCGGCCCGATGAGCTGCAGGCCGATGGGCAGGCTGCCCGCGCCGAACCCGCAGGGTACGCTGATGCCCGGCAGGCCCGCGATATTCACGGTAACAGTGCAGATATCCGAGGCATACATCTCCAGCGGGTCGCTCGTCTTTTCACCCAGGCGGAACGCCGTGGTAGGCGTAGTAGGCGTGGCAATGACGTCGCATTTCCGGAATGCATCTTCAAACTCCTGCGCGATCATCCGCTGCAGCATCTTCGCGCGTTTGTAGTACGCGTCATAATAACCGCTGGAAAGCACATAGGTGCCCAGCATGATGCGGCGTTTTACCTCCGCGCCAAAACCTTCGCTGCGCGTAGAAAGATAAAGATCGTTCAAATTGCCCTCGCGATTGCCTGAATAGCCGTATTTTACGCCGTCATAACGCGCCAGATTCGAAGACGCTTCAGCGGAGGAAATGATATAATAGGCCGAAAGAGCATAATCCGTGGAAGGCAAAGAAATTTCGACGATTTCAGCGCCCAGCGCTTTCAGGTCATCCACTGCCTTCCATACAGCGGCCTTATTCTCCGCGCTGACGCCCTTTCCGAAGTACTCTTTCGGCACACCGATGCGCAAGCCCTTAACGCCCGTCGTTATGCCCGGGAAAGCATATTCCTTGCTGGTCGCATCATGCGCCGCGTCTCTGCCGCAGATGGCGCTGAACAGCAGCGCCACATCGTCCACTGTACGGGCGAACGGCCCGATCTGGTCCAGCGAAGAAGCAAACGCTACGAGGCCGAAGCGCGATACCGCGCCGTATGTAGGCTTGAGGCCCACGATACCGCACAAACCGGCTGGGCAGCGGATGGAACCGCCGGTATCGGAGCCGAGGGAAAGCGGCACCTCGCACGCAGCCACACTGGCCGCGCTTCCGCCGGATGAGCCGCCCGGCACACGAGTGGTATCCCAAGGGTTTTTCGTGGGCTTGAAATAAGAATTTTCGCACGAACCGCCCATGGCAAATTCGTCCATGTTCAGCTTGCCGGGGATTACCGCGTCTGCGGCCGCCAGCTTCTCCACTACCGTCGCATTATACGGCGGCACAAAATTCTCCAGCATCCGGGAGGCACAGGTCGTTTTCAGGCCCTTGGTACAGATATTGTCCTTTATCCCCACAGGAATGCCGGCCAGCACGCCCAGCGTCTCCCCTCTGGCGATTTTTTCATCCACTTCCTTTGCCTTCGCACGCGCGGTATCCGCCGTTACGGACAAAAACGCGTCAACCTTCGGCTCTACCGCGTCTATGCGCGCGAGCGTGTCGTCCAGGATCTCGCACGCGGTCACTTCTTTGCTGCGCAGCAGGGCGGAAAGCTCTGCCGCTGATTTTTTATACAGTTCCATTGTATGCCCTCCTCACTCTACGGTCTTCGGCACGACGATGCAGCCCGCAACGGCCTGGGGCACGTTTTGCAGCATTTCATCCCGCGGATACGAGGGCACAACGGCATCCTCGCGCAGCTCCATGACATTGCCCGGCTCCAGCAGCGTGGCCGCACTGGGGATCTCCGGCAGATTCTCCACCATCGCAACGATACCGGAAAGCTCTTTTTCAAACGCTTCCACCTGTTCCTCCGGGATCTTCAGCATCGCAAGCTTCGCGATGTGCCGTACATCGATTTCCATATTCCATTCCTCACTTTTATCAGAATTGTTCGGGCGCCCCGCACAGCGCGGCGCTTAAGGTGTCAGCTTTCAATCGTATCGCGCTGCGCTTGGAGCATCGCAAGAAATTCTTCCTCGCTGATAACAGGGACGCCCAGCGACTGCGCTTTTGTCAGCTTGGAGCCCGCCGCCTCGCCCGCGAGCACATAGCTCGTTTTCTTAGAGACGGACGACGACGCCTTGCCGCCGTTCTGTGTGATGAGCGCTTCTGCCTGCGTGCGGGAAAGCGTGGGCAGCGTGCCGGTAACCACCAGCGTTTTGCCCGCCAGACGGTCTGTCTTTTTCGGCCCGTTGTAGCGCATATTGACGCCAGCCTCCCGCAGACGGCGCACCAGATCCTGCGTACCATCTTTGGCAAAAAAGTCCAGCACGCTCTCGGTCATCACCCCTCCGAAGCCGTCGATCGCGTTGATTTCTTCCTCCGCCGCGGCCTGCACCGCCTCCATCGTAACGAAATGCTCCGCCAGCAGTGCGGCGCCCTTACTGCCGATATTGCGGATGCCCAGAGCAAACAGAAGCTTGTCCAGCCCATTCCGCCGCGAAGCGGCGATAGCCGCCAGAAGATTTGAAACGGATTTTTCCTTGAACTTATCCAGTGTGATAAGCTGTTCCGCTGTAAGGTCGTAAATATCTGCGGCGGTATGCACAAGACCGCGTTCCACAAGCTGCCTGGCTACTGCCGGGCCGAAGCCGTCGATGTCCATTGCAGCCCGGGAGGCAAAATGGATGATGTTGCGCAGCGTCTGGGCCGGACATTCGGGGTTTGTACAGCGCAGGGCCGCCTCATCTTCCATGTGCGACACCGGCGCACCGCACGAGGGGCACGCCTGCGGCATCTCGAACATCTGCGCATCCGGAGCATGCTGTACTACAGCCACCACTTCCGGAATGATATCCCCCGCCTTGCGCACGCGGATCACATCCCCGATGCCGACGCCAAGTTGCCGGATGAAATCCTCGTTGTGCAGGATAGCCCGGGAAACGGTCGTTCCCGCCAGCAGCACCGGTTCAAACACAGCCGTCGGCGTCAGCACGCCTGTGCGCCCGACAGAAACCTCGATATTCAGCAGCTTTGATTCTTTCTCTTCGGGCGGATATTTGAAGGCAACGGCCCAGCGCGGGAACTTATTCGTGCTTCCCAACGCATCGCGCTGTGCAAAATCGTCCACCTTCACCACTGCACCGTCAATGTCATACGGCAGCGTACCGCGCAGCGCGCCGATGGCTTCGATTTCCCGGAGCACGTCATCGATATTACAGAAGCGCGCATGCCGCGGAGATACCGGAAACCCCAGCGAGGCCAGGTAGTCCAGGCTTTCCTTGTGGCTGTGCAGCGTCATTCCCTCGATACGCTGCAGATTGAACACAAATACGGACAACCCACGGCCGGCAGTGACGGCGCTGTCCTTTTGACGCAGCGAACCCGCCGCCGCGTTGCGCGGGTTTTTAAATGGCTGCTTATCGCTGAGCTCCTGCTCCTCCACCAGCTTCAAAAAAGCATCGCGGGGCATATATACTTCTCCCCGCACTTCCAGAAAGTCCGGCGCTCCGTCTGGCAAGCGCTTCGGGATATCCTTTATCGTCGCGAGATTCTGCGTTACGTCTTCCCCCACAATGCCGTCGCCCCGGGTGGAGCCCCGAACAAAAACACCATTCCGGTATTCCAGGCTGATGGAGAGGCCGTCTATCTTTGCCTCCACCACATACTGCGGCGCCAGACCGGCTTCCCGCATTCGCGCGTCGAATTCCCGGACTTCATCCAGTGAAAAAACATCCTGCAGGCTCTCCATTTTTACAATGTGCGTCACTTTTTCAAAGCGGCCGGAGGCAACGCCGCCAACATGCTGCGTGGGGGAGCTTTCGTTCACGAATTCCGGATGTTCCGCCTCCAGCGCTTTCAACTCGCGTGTCAGCGCATCGTACGCATAATCATCCAGCTCCGGCGCATCCAGGTCATAATACAGATGGTTGTGATAATCGATTTTTTCTTTCAGGGCCGCATAGCGCTCCCGCGCCTCTGCAATCTCCAAGATACCACCTCAGTCGCATAGAAATACAGTTAATAGTATAGCATAAAACAGCGCCATTGCATACAGCGCGCACGGATAAAATTTACGACCCGGATGCGTAAAATTGCGGCACTTTGCCTACGATCAGCGTCTGGGCGATGCACACTTCATTTTCCACCGTTACGCTTGTGGAATACCCGGGCAGGATGGCACTCATTTCCACTGTGAAACGGATGAAGATGCGGTGCTGTGTCTGGTTGATGCCCGCCGTCTCCAGTGTGTCCACGATCGTGCTCTGCACAAAGGATGCCGGCACCACCTGCAGCGGGATGTCCGGCCCTCGCCCCGCCATGATCTGCCAGCCCAGAAGCGTGCCCAGCGGGATGCGCACATCCTGTTTTGGGACGGAGAGGAGCCGGTTGGCCACGGCGTCTGTCAGCCGCGTTTTCAGGCGGTTTACTTCTACGGAATTGATTTCGATGGCAGATACCGTGCCATCCGGCGCTTTGTCCACTTCCACCAGTGCCTGTTCAATATCCTGCACCTCATTCAATTCTTCCATCACCGCCTCGTTCATAGCCAGCACGGAAACCACACGGCACTGGTACTGCGCCATTGTGGTGATCACCGGACGCAGACGGTTGTCCAGTACGGAAAACACGGCAAATACCGCGCAAAACGCCAAAAACAGCCGAAACAGTATGACGCGTCTTTTGGACACGGTTACAGCAGACCTCCGAAAACGCCGCATTTCAGCCCCCTCCTTCCCTGTTGCAGTAATACAGTATATTCACGGCGGGGGCAAATCGTGTTTTTGATGCAAAAAAGCAAGGGTGCCGCCCGAAAAGCAGCACCCTTGCCGTTTTTTACAAATTAAATGGAAATCGTGGAGCCGATGTCCAGCAACGTTGTATCAATGGTCTTGTACATGGAAAGAGCCACAGAAATATCGTAGTCAACGATAGACTCGGCCTTTGTTGCGACCACGCGGTTATAGATTCCCTTGCGCAGAAGCTCCACGGCATGGTAGCCCATACGGCTGGCCGTGACACGGTCACGCAGTGTGGGCGAACCGCCGCGCTGCACATGGCCCAACACGGTAGCGCGGGAGTCGATGCCCGTGCGGGACTGGATCTCGTTTGCCAGGTCCTGCGCATGGCCGACGCCCTCGGCGATGATGATGATGAAATGCTGCTTGCCGGTTTTCTGCGTGGCCTTCATCTTGGCGATGACGTCGCGCTCCAGGTCGTACGGAACCTCAGGGATCAACGTTACAAGCGCCCCCACCGCGATGCCCGTGTTCAGCGCGATGTACCCGGCATTGCGCCCCATGACCTCCACAACACTGCAGCGGTCGTGGCTCTGTGTGGTGTCGCGCAGCTTGTCGATCATTTCCACAGCGGTATTCATGGCCGTATCATAGCCGATGGTGTAATCGCTGCAGGCGATATCGTTGTCGATGGTGCCCGGAAGCCCCACACAGGGGATTCCCTGTGCCGCCATATCTTTGCAGCCGCGGAATGAGCCGTCGCCCCCGATGACCACAAGCGCGTCAATGCCGTTGTCACGGCAGGCCTGCGCGGCTCTTTGCTGCCCCTCCAGCGTTTTAAACTCCAGGCAGCGGGCCGTATACAAAATGGTGCCGCCGCGATGGATAATCTCGGAAACGCTGCGCAGGTTCATATCAATGATATCTCCCGTCAACAGACCATTGTAGCCGTGACGAATGCCCTTTACACTATATCCGCGCATAATCGCCGTACGCACGACGGCGCGGATGGCGGCGTTCATGCCCGGGGCGTCGCCGCCGCTGGTCAGCACGCCGATGGTTTTGATTTCGGTTGCCATGGAAAAACCTCCTTCAAATATTCAAACACTCTAGTTACCCATTATAAACAGATGTTGCATCAAATTCAAGCCGCTTCGTTAAAAAAATCACCTTATTTTACTTTTACATTACCGGCTCCCAGTACCCGCTCCAACTCGGAGACCAACAGGTCGCTCTGTGTGCACCAAAGGCTTTTAGGCGCAAGCATGCGCTGTTTTGTATCCTCGAAGTACATATAAACAGGGAAATTGCCCTCGAATATCTGGAGCAGGTTCTTCGTCTCCTCAAAGCTCTCACTGCGCATGGACGAAAGTTTCAGCCATAGTCCGTTTTTTGTACTTTTGATGTCAGTTTTTATCTTATCGGGCTCATAGCGCTCTACGTCCACAATGGAATCCGCAATCAGCTTGCTGGGTTCATCTTCTTTATATGATACGCGCCCTTTGATCACCACTACGGCATTGTCATGCACAGCTTCAGAAGCAGCCAGAAGGACCTTCGGAAACGCAAGCACTTCCATGGAGCCGCTCAGGTCCTCCACCGTGATGAACGCCATCATGCCGCCCGCTTTGGTATTGATCGTCTTGGTGCGCACCACCGTGCAGACAAGCGTCACATTCTGCTCATCATAGGCATGCGCATTCTCTCCCACAAGCTCGCTGATGCGGCATGTGGACACCTTTTCGATCACCGGACGGTAATGGTCCAGGGGATGCCCGGACAAGTACAGGCCGCTCACTTCTTTCTCCATCTGGAGCAGGATGTCATAAGGATATTCTTCCCCGCTGTCCGGCAATTTATAGACGTTCCGTCCAGACTCCTGTTCACCGTCCAGAGCGCCAAACAGATCGATCTGCCCGTCCAGATTCCGCCTCGCTTCACTCTCCACACTTTTGAGGATGCCCTCCACGCCGTCCATCATGGAACGCCGCTTGGCCTCCAGATTGTCGAACGCCCCGCTTTTGATCATACTTTCCACCGCGCGGCGGTTGATCTCGGTGCCATGCAGACGCTTGCAGAAATCATACAGGCTGCGGTACGGCGTGCCGCTGCGCTCACGCACAACGGTAGCGATCAGGTTCCTCCCCACATTTTTCAGCGCCAGCAGGCCGAAACGGATGTCCTTTCCCTCCACCGTGAAGCCCGCATCGCTGGCGTTGATGTCCGGCGGCAGCACGCGGATGCCCATACGCTGGCATTCAGCGGTATACTCGATCACCTTTCCCGTGTTGTCCAGCACGCTCGTCAGCAGGGCCGCCATGAATTCACGTGGATAATGCCTTTTCAGATAAGCGGTTTGGTATGCCACCACCGCATAGGCCGCCGCATGCGCTTTATTGAAAGCATAGGATGCAAAGCTGGACATATCGTCAAAAATGGCATTGGCCACTGTTTCGGAGATCCCGTTTGCCACACAACCGGCGCATTCGTGCCCCGGCTCGGTGTTGCCGTGCACGAAATGCTGGCGCTCCTTTTCCATGACATCGTGCTTTTTTTTGCTCATGGCGCGGCGCACAAGGTCGGCCTGCCCGTAAGAAAAGCCCGCCAGTTCACGGCAGATCTGCATCACCTGCTCCTGATAAACGATGCATCCGTTGGTAACGTCCAGAATATGCTCCAGCTGCGGCGTTTTATATTTTACATTGCCCGGATTGTGCCGGTTCGCAATATACGTTGGAATAGACTCCATCGGGCCCGGACGGTACAGTGAGATAATGGCGATGATGTCCTCCAGGCTTTTGGACTGCAGGCCCATCACCGCCTGCGTCATGCCGCCGGATTCCATCTGAAACACGCCCTCTGTCTCGCCCGCGTTGAGCATGGCGTAAACGCGCTGGTCATCATAAGGAACCGCGTCCATGGAAAAGCCCGGCTCGCGCTTTCGGATCATTTTCTCCGCATCGTCAATGACAGTGAGCGTACGCAGGCCAAGAAAGTCCATTTTCATCAGGCCCAGCTCCTCAATTGTGGTCATCGTAAACTGAGTGACAGGGTTGCCGTCGTTGGTTGCGAGAGGTACGTATTCATCCGCTGCCTCACGGGTGATGACTACGCCCGCCGCATGCGTGGATGCATGGCGCGGCATGCCTTCAAGCTTGAGGGACATATCGATGAGCTCTTTCACCTGCGGGTCCGCATCGTAGCGCGCCTTCAGCTCCCTGGAGATGGAAAGCGCCTTGGTCAACGTCATTTTCGGCTCCATCGGCACCAGCTTGGCAATACCGTCCACCGTGCCGTAGGGCATGTCCAAAACGCGGCCTACGTCGCGGATGGCAGCGCGCGCCGCCATCGTACCGAAGGTCACGATCTGCGCCACATGGTCGGCGCCGTACTTGCGGATCACATAGTCGATGACCTCCTGACGGCGCTCGTAACAGAAATCGATGTCAAAGTCCGGCATCGAGACGCGCTCCGGGTTCAGGAAGCGTTCAAACAGCAGATTGTACTTGATGGGGTCGATATTGGTGATACCTACACAGTAGGCCGCAAGGCTTCCCGCACCGGAGCCGCGTCCCGGGCCCACAGGGATCCCCTGGCTTTTCGCATAGTTGATGAAATCGAACACAATCAGATAATAGTTGATATACCCCATGCGGTCAATAATGGATATCTCGTAGTCCAGCCGGGCGCGTATATCCTCCGGCACGTCCGCACCGTACCGCCGCAGCAGACCGTCCCGGCACAGCTTTACAAAATACTCTTTGTTGTCCATGCCGTCCGGCGCCACAAAATACGGCAGCTTTGTCACGCCGAATTCAAAATCAAAGCTGCACATCTCTGCGATTCGGTTCGTGTTTTCACAGGCTTCGGGCCATGCGCTGAACAGCTCGTACATCTCGTCGGTGCTTTTGACGTAGAACTCATCCGTGCCGAATTCCAGTACGTCATCGTCATTCACCGTCTTGTTTGTCTGGATGCAAATGAGAATGTGCTGCATCCTGGAATCTTCTTTTTCAAGATAGTGGGCGTCGTTGGTGGCGACCAGAGGAATGCCTGTTTCCCGGGAAAGCCGCACAAGCAGGGGCAGCACCGTGCGCTGCTCGTCCAGCCCATGGTCCTGTATCTCAATATAATAGTTTCCTTTGCCGAACAGATCTTCATAGTACCGCGCAAGATTCTTGGCTTTTTCATAATCCCCTGCCAATAAAGCCTGAGGGATTTCGCCCGCAAGGCAGGCGGAGAGACATATCAGCCCCTCATGGTACTCTTCCAGCAGCTCGTGGTCCACACGCGGCTTGTTGTAAAAGCCTTCCGTAAAGCCCGCCGACACCATCTTGATAAGATTTTTATAGCCCGTCTCGTTTTTGCACAGCAGCACCAGATGGTTGGAGCCGTCGATGCGGTTCACCTTGTCGAACCGTGTGCGTGTGGCGACATACACCTCACAGCCGATGATGGGTTTGACCCCCGCCTTTTTGGCGGCTTTGTAAAAATCCACGCAGCCGTACATGACGCCGTGGTCGGTGATGGCAACAGCGGTCTGGCCCAGCGCTTTCACGCGCTGCATCAGCCCCTCAATGCGGCATGCACCGTCCAAAAGGCTGTATTCGGTATGCAGATGCAGATGTGTAAAGTTTCTTGCCTTTTCAGCCATTCCTTGTCCTTTCTTTCAGGCTTTCCGCCGTTTGCTCCAGTTTTTTCATTCGGTGCGAAAGGCCCGATTTGCTCAGCGGAGGGCGGACCAGCCCGGCCAGCTCCTTGAGGGAAAGGTCCGGGTTTTGCTCCCGCAGGGCGGCGGCTTCCCGAAGCGGCGCGGGCAGCGTTTCGAACGCGCCGCGCTTTTTCAGATAAGCGATAGCCTCCAGCGTCTGCCCGCTGGCAGACACGGTTTTATCGATGT
Source organism: Ruthenibacterium sp. (assembly GCF_017421385.1). Lineage (NCBI taxonomy): Bacteria > Bacillati > Bacillota > Clostridia > Eubacteriales > Oscillospiraceae > Ruthenibacterium > Ruthenibacterium sp. The sequence continues at coordinate 128,206 of NZ_JAFOIN010000092.1, forward strand.
TTGCCGTTTCACAATTGGTAATACGATTGGCTTTGTTTCGAAAATCCTTGTACACCTTCAGGTTCATGATCTCCAGAGCCGCGCCGGAAGCTCCCATGAATGTGAGCAGATCCTCGATCTGCTCGCTTGCTTTCAGATAAAGCACATTGGAGCCTTTGCGCCGGGTGTGCTTAGGCGCGAAGCCATGGCCCATCAGCAGTGCTTCGAAATCCAGGATCAGGTTGTAGCGCACCGATAAAAATTCCAGGTTATATTCCCTCTGCGGGTTTGTAATGGTGCCGCAGCACAAAAAGGCCGCGGCAACAAACGCACTCACGCAGTGTTCACAGGTAAAGTTTCTGCTGTTGATGCGCAGGCTCGGCTCTTCGCCTGTATGTCCGAACAGGGCCAGCATCCGCCGCACCTCGCCCGGCTCTTTCACCGCGAATTCATAAACGCAGCTTTCCTCGCTCCCCTTAACATAAATCTTTCCCGCCACGCCCGCGCGGGCAAACATTTTTTTCGCGTACTGCGCTACGGCGATCTGTTCCGTGTGCAGAACAACGCCACGGGTGTCAAAATATTTGCCGAAGCACGCAAAGCCATAGGCAGCTGCAACGGCGCAGCAGCTGCCGCCCGCTTCGCGCGCAATGATCTCTTTTTTTACGTCCTGGGAAAAGCTCACGACGCGTCCTCCTTGCCCGGGCTGCGCCGGGTTATGTATGGGTGCGCTGGACATCCCGGTGTTCCACGACCGGATGGTACCCCAACTTCTTGACAAACGCGGCCAGCATCTCCGCAAAGGCGATGGAACGGTGCTTGCCGCCCGTGCACCCCACAGCGATGGTAAGCTGGCTTTTGCCCTCTTTCACATAGAGCGGCAGTGCGTATCCTACAAGGTCCTCCATGCGCTGCAGCAGGCCGTGCGCCTCCTCAAACTGCATGATATATTCCACAACCTCTTTGTCCAGGCCGGTTTTGTTTTTCAGCTCAGGGATATAAAACGGGTTGGGCAGGCAGCGGACGTCAAATACGATATCCGCCTCTTTGGGCTGGCCGTATTTGAAGCCGAAGGACGTCACCGTGAGCGCCATCGCGTCCGAGGACCGGTTCACAAACAGAGAGACCACGCGGTCCTTGAGCTGAGCCGTGGAAAACAGCGAGGTGTCGATTTTATAATCCGCCATTTCATACAACGGCGCCAGAATCTCCCGTTCCTGCAGAATGGCTTCATCCGTGGATACCTTAGACGCGATGCTGATGGGATGGCGACGGCGCGTTTCCTTGTACCGCCGCTCCAGCACATCGTTGCGCGCGTCCAAAAACAATATTTTATAGTTCACCCGCCCGGCTTTCAGCTGGCCAAGCGCATTTAGAATATCCTCGGAGGATTTTCCGCCCCGGATGTCCAACACAACAGCCACGCGCTCCAGCGTATTTTCACTCTGCTGGGCAAATTCCATCAGCTTCGCCAGAAGATTCGCCGGAATGTTATCGATGCAGAAAAAGCCGATGTCCTCCAGCGCGTGCATTGCCAGCGATTTGCCCGCGCCCGAAAGCCCGGTCACAATCAATAGGTTCATACGTCCCTTTACCCCATTTTTATTTTACGACTCTGACTTCCTTTTCCAGCCGGAAGCCCGTTTCGTCTGTCACGATCTTGCACACTGTATCCGCAAGGCACAGTACATCCGCGCAGGTGGCGTTGCCCGTGTTCACAATAAAACCGCAGTGCTTTTGGCTCACCTGCGCGCCGCCGATGGCGTATCCCCGCAGCCCGCACTGGTCAATGAGCGCTCCGGCATATGCGCCCTCCGGGCGCTTGAACGTGCTGCCCGCACTGGGCATATCCAGCGGCTGTTTCTCCATGCGGCGGCGGGCGTAATCTGCCATCCGCTCCCGGATGGGGCCTGTGTCGTCTTCCCGCAGCGTAAACGTCGCGGACAGGATGCACCACGGCTCGCGCTCAAAAACAGATGTGCGGTATCCAAGCTGCAGCTCGCCGGCCTGAAGTGTCCGCTCCGCGCCGGTTTCATCCAGAAACGTTGCGCAGGCAAGCACATCCTTTATCTCGCCGCCGTAAGCGCCCGCATTCATATATACGGCGCCGCCCACACACCCTGGGATGCCGTAGGCGAATTCCAGGCCGGACAACCCTTCGTTTGCGGCCGCGATGCACACCTTTGAGAGAGCGGCCCCCGCCTGCGCCGTCACAGAGAGCCCGTTGCATTCGATGTTCCCCAGCACCTCGCCGATGTGGATGACCACGCCGTCGAACCCCTCGTCCGCGAACAGGATGTTCGTGCCCTTGCCCAACAAATAATACCGCACGCCCGCCTGGCGGCAGACGGCAATGGCCCGCGCGAGCTGCCGCTTATTCTGCGGCTCACAGAACAAAGCCGCCGGGCCTCCGATCTGGAAGCTGGTATGGCGCGAAAGCGGTTCGCGGGCAGCGCATGGGATGGATGCCTGGCGGAAAGCCGCAGCGATCTCGTTCAAGTGCTCCATGGGGAATCCCTCCAAAATCATTGATGCTGCGTGGCAAGCCCGGCCGCACCGATAATGCCCGCGTCATTGCGCAGCTTTGCAGTGACGATTTTCGTACGCCGCATGCCCTCTCGGGCGTAATCTTCCTGGTCCACTACCGCCTGCACGGGCGCAAGAAGCGTATCGCCTTCCTTGGATACGCCGCCGCCGATGCAGATGATCTCCGGCTGAAAGATATTGATCAGGTTCGTCAGGCCGCAGGCAACGTATTCCACAAAGTTCTGCACCACCTGCGTGCCCAGTGCATCGCCCGCACGCATCGCGTCAAAAGCCGTCTTGGCATTCACGCGCGCAGGGTCGCCGTGCACATAGCTCCACATGATGTTATCCTTATGCTGTTCCATCGCGGCCAGTGTATCCTCAGCCAGCGCACGGGCGGAAGCATATTTTTCCCAGCAGCCGCGCCGCCCGCACATACAGGGGCGCCCGCCCTTGACGATAACCGTATGCCCGATCTCCGCGCCCGCGGAGTTGAAGCCGGAAAATATCTTTCCGTCGATGATGATGCCGCCGCCGATGCCCGTGCCCAGCGTAACGGCAATGGCGTACTTTGCTCCCTGCGCCGCACCTGCGATGTATTCGCCGTAGGCTGCGGCATTTGCATCGTTCTCAATGTACACGCGGCACGGCAGCAGCTTTTCCATTGCCGATACCAGCGGCCAGTTACGGTAGCCGAAGTTGGCGTTGAACTCCACGACGCCTGTATGCGGGTTCACACTGCCCGGCGTGCCGATGCCCACGGATTCGATCTGCGCGGCCATGTCCAGTCCTGCCCGCTGTGCGAGCTGGCTGCACAACGCGGCGATCTCCGCTTCCACCTCATGCTCAGGCCGCGGCAGATTTGTCTTGCAGGAAACGCTGTCCACGATATGATGTGCTTCATCTACAAGGCCCGCCTTGATATTTGTGCCGCCCAGGTCGACACCGATGGTATATATTTTCATTCTTCTTTACTTCCTTCCAGCAGGTCTGCGACCGGCTTTTGATGTTCTTTCAGCACAGTGATCAGGTTTTCCCGGCTTGCGTTCACCACAAGCTCCTCCGGAAAGTGGATCTCGCGCAGCATGGGCAGCACCGTATCGAACTGGCCCAAATGATAAATGGAATGCGCGTCGGAATTCACGGCGATCTTTGTGCCGTTGCGTTTGCAGGCAAGCGCAAGCTCACGCATGTTTTCCTCGTTGCCCGGACGGACAACAGCGGAATTCGCGTTGATCTCGACCACCTTGCGGCAGCGGGCAAAAGCCCTTGTCACGGCGTCGTAATCATAGCGGTGCCTGCGGCTTTCCGAATGGCCGATGCAATCCACATAAGGGCTTTGCGCAACGTTCAGCCACAGCTGCGTGGCTTCGTCCTCAGAAAGCGAAGGGCATAATGTATCGCTATGGATAGACGCGATCACCCAGTCGAGCTGCATCCGCTCAAATTCCTGCGGCTCGATGTCAAGACTGCCGTCTGTGCCGCGCACATTCGCTTCCACTCCCTTGAGCAACCAGATGCCCTCGATGCGGCTGGGAAGCGTTGTCAGATTGTAAAAATACCAAGGGTGCGGCGCGTCCGGCATAGACGGGCCGTGGTCGGTGAGCGCCGCGGCAAACATCCCAAGCTCACAGGCGCGCCGCGCCATCTCCGTGACGGTATTGAACGCATGGTTCGATACCATTGTATGCATATGAAGGTCTGCAATGATATTCATGAAGGAATTTGCTTCTCTTTCTCGTTAAATTCATGTAAGCAGCTCAGCGCAGGGACGGATCATCCTCGTCCAGCCCCAGGCGGGCAAGCAGCTCGCGCGCCGCATTGTAGCCCATTTTTTTCTGGCGGTTGTTGATGGCCGCCGCCTCCAGGATCACGGCCAGATTGCGGCCGGGCATTACGGGTATCACCGTGCAGGGCAGTTGGATGCCCATAATATCCGTCGTATCTGTCTCAAGGCCTGTGCGACTGTAATTCTTGGTCTTGTCCCACGGCTCCAGCTCCACCACAAGATCCACTTTTTCGCTCATCTTTACCGCGCCGCTGCCGAATACGCGCGCCACATTGATGATGCCCACTCCGCGCAGCTCGATAAAATGGCGGATGTTTTCCGGCGCTGTACCCAAGATCGTGCGGTCAGACACACGGCGCAGCTCCACCGCGTCGTCCGCAATCAGCCGGTGCCCGCGCTTCACGAGCTCCACGGCTGTTTCGCTCTTGCCGACGCCGCTCTCGCCCAGGATGAGAATGCCCTCGCCGTAAATCTCTACAAATACGCCGTGCCGCGTGATGCGCGGCGCCACCTCGACGCTCAGGTTCGAAATCAGCGCGCTCATCAGACTGGATGTATTTTCTGTGGATCGCAGCACGGGTACTTCATACTGGGAAGCGAACTCCAGCACCTCGTCGAACACGGAAAGGTTGCGCGTTACGATAAGCGCAGGCGGCTTTGCCGCGAACAGCGTGTGGATATGGCTGCGGCGTTCGCTTTCCGGCAGCGTGGTAAGATAACCCACTTCGGCGTTGCCGAATATCTGGATGCGGGTGGGGTCAAAGTATTCGTCATAGCCTGTCAGCAGCAGGCCCGGGCGGTTCACATCCGCCGTATAGATAGGGATATTTTTCAGCTCCGTGGGAGTGTAGACCACTTCCAGGCGCAGCTTTTCCACGACCTTGTCCAAAGAAACACTGAACTGCGGCATAGGAACGTCCTCCTTTATCCTATAGGATTCCATTGATAATTCTATTATATATGATTGGAAGAGAGATATCAATTTTGTTTTTGTACAGCCATACGCTTTCTTTCCGAACGATTTTTTGTTATACTGATAATTGTATGGGAACAGCACACCCAAAAGGAGTAATCATTTATGAAGGTAGCTATTTTTACAGAGACCTACTTCCCCTTCATCAGCGGCGTCGTGACGCATATCAAGACGTTGAAGGAGAGCCTGGAGCACGCAGGGCATGAGGTGCTCATCGTCACCACCAGCCCCAAGGCCGTATGCCATTATGTTAAGGATGGTGTTTTGTACTGCCCCGCCATCCCCCTCAAACGCATTTACGGGTATGGACTGTCCAACCCTGTCAACATCCAGCGCCTGCGCATCATTCAGGATTTTGACCCGGACATCATTCATATCCACACCGAGTTCAGCATGGGTATCTTTGCGCAGTTTGCCGCGCGCAAGCTGAAAAAGCCCATCGTCTACACACTGCACACGATGTATGACGATTACATGTTCTATGTCGCGCCTGAACGGTTCCAGAACATGGTCAAGCCGGCCGCTCATGTTTATTTCCGCAAAGTGGCCAACAAGGCCACTGAGATCATCGGCCCGTCTCTGAAGGTAGTGGAGTTCCTGCGCCGGTGCGGCGTAGAGCGGCACATCAATATTATCCCAAATACAGTGGATCTTTCCGACTTTATGCCCGAAAACGTCTCGCGCGACGACGTTGCCGCCATCCGGACAAAACTGGGCATCCGTGACGGGGATACGGCCATGTGTTTTGTGGGCCGTCTGGGCAAGGAAAAAAGCATCGACGTGCTGGTGGAGTTTTTTGCCGCGCATTTCCGCGGGGACGACGCTTACAAGCTGTTCATCATAGGAGACGGCCCGGAAAAGGAAAATCTGGAACGGCAGATCGCCCGTCTGGGCGTAGGTGCTCAGGTTCGTTTGCTTGGCCGCATTGAGCACCAGTTCCTGCCGCCCTATTACCATGCATGCGACCTTTTCATCACCGCTTCATTGTCCGAAATGAATTCCATTTCCATGCTGGAGGCTATGGCCAGTGGACTGTACGTGATCCAGCGGCTGGACATCTACAACAAAAACCAGATCACCCCCGGCGAAAACGGCAACGTCTTTAACACGGCGGAGGAAATGGCTGCGCTGCTGCGCGAGGAAGCCGCTCTTACGCCTGAGCAGCGCGCACTGCGCCGCCAAAAGGTAACAGCGTTTACGCAGCGCTACGGCGAAAAAGAGTTCATCCGTGCGGTGCTCAACGTATATGAGCGCGCAATGGCCGAATATAAGGCCAAGATGAAGATAAAAGCAAAAGCAAAAAGCAAAGGAGTCAGATAATCATGCAGCATTATGACGTTGCGATCATCGGAGGCGGCATCGGCGGACTGATGAGCGCTTACGAGCTTGCCACAAAAGCGCCTGGGGCAAAGGTCGTTCTGTTCGAGAAAGGACACGACATCGAAAGGCGGGCATGCCCCATCGTCACCGGAAAAGCCCCTACCTGTATCAAATGCCCCTCCTGCGCCATTATGGAGGGCCTTGCCGGAGCAGGTGCTTTTTCCGACGGCAAATACGTCATTTCCACAGAATACGGCGGCTGGCTGCCGGATTTTCTGCCTCCCGAACAGGTTTTGGATTACATCGAGCAGGCAGACGGTATTTTGCAGCACTTCGGCGCGCCTGCAGAGCGCTTCATGCCCAACAACGAGCTGAAGAAAAAATGCCTGGAGTATGACCTGCATATGGCGCAGGCCCAGCTCAAGCATCTGGGAACGGACGCCAATTTCGAGACCATGCGAAAAATGGCGGCTTTTCTGAAGGAACATGTAACCATTCTGACGGATACCGACGTGACCGATGTGGACAAAGCCGCTCATACTGTGCATTATGAAGGCAAAGGCGTACAGGACAGCGTCACGGCGGAGCATATCATTTTTGCCGTCGGCCGTGTGGGCAGCCGCTTTTTTGCCAAATGGTGTTCTCAAAACGGTATTCCGCTGAAAAACAACCAGGTGGATATCGGTGTTCGCGTCGAGCTTCCCAGCATGGTATGGGATGATTTTTCCCATAAGATCTACGAGCCAAAAATCTGGTACCGTTCCAAGCAGTACGGAGACGTCACGCGCATGTTCTGCTTCAACGAGCGCGGGCAGGTGGTTATGGAAAACACCTCCGGAGTTCTCACGGTCAATGGCCACGCCTATGTGGATGAAGCCAAAAAGAGCCAGAATTCCAACTTCGCGCTGCTTTCTACCATCCGGTTTACCGAGCCGTTCAAGGAACCTATCGAATATGCCCGCAGCGTCGCAGGGCTTGCAAACCTCATCAGCGGCGGCAGCGTGCTGGTGCAGCGCCTCGGCGACCTGATGGCCGGACGCCGCACAGATGAAAAAAGGCTGGCCCAGAGCACCGTGCGTCCTACACTGAATGCAGTCGCCGGAGATCTGAGCCTTTGCCTGCCCAAACGTCAGTTGGACAACATTGTGGAAACGCTGGCCGCGCTGGACAAGATCGCGCCGGGTACGATGAATTACGACACGCTGCTTTACGGTGTGGAATGCAAATACTATTCCGCCCGTCCCGACTGCACCGATTTTGAACTGGATGGCTGCGAAAAGATCTATGCTGTGGGCGACGGCACCGGCTTCACCCGCTCGCTCAGCCAGGCGGCCGCCCACGGCCTGTATGTGGCAGATAAGATCCTGCGGGATTAAGCCTTTCCCGGCCCCTAAAAGAAAAGCGGCCGCCCCGGAGTATTCCGGGGCGGTTTTTTGTTTTTAGCACAGACGCATGCGCAGGGCCTTTACACGGGTTTCAGCTCTGATGAAAAGTCCACCGTTGCAATGTCGTACAGTGTCCCCGCACGAAGCAGCGCTTCGCAGGCTGCGGTATCATACAGCTTCAGCCACCATGCATAATGGAACGTATCGTTTCCTCTGGCAAATGTCGCTTGGTTGAGCATCTCGGCTTCCCGGTTCAGGTAAGCGTTGATCTCCCGTGTCATTTCCGCTTCTTCTTTGTCCGCAACGGGGGCTCCGTCTACCGTTACATCGTCCAGCTTTCCGGTCAGACACACTTCAAGATGCGGTGCGCCGCCTGCAGTGGAAGCTGTATGCGTAAGCTGCAGCTGCTGTGTCCGGAATGATACGACCCGTCCCTCGATCTGTGTGTTCACTGTAAGCTGCCGTGCCTTCCCATTCAGCAGAAGAAACATCTGCATTGCAGCGTCCTCCAAAACAGCATAGGGTGCGCCGCTGCGAAACAGCACCATTTGCCGGACCCCGCGAAACTCCTTCTCTTCTTTGGAAAATGAAAACACGGGAAGATATCCGTCCAGACCGCCTGTTCCCGAAAGATTGATCTCAAAAATGCTTTGCGTACGATCCTGCTCATCGGCTCCCATTCCGATCAGCCGTTCGCCTTCTCTCACTACATCGCTGATCACGTCCTCGCATTCAGACAGCTCTTCCGCCGTCAGCGGCGTTAAAAACGCAGCAAGATTTGGACGCGCGGCGTTTTCGTCTGCAAAATAAGAAAGGTACGGCGTTACATTGCGCGCGGCGCCGGGCCCCAAAAGCAAAATCTCATTCTGGGCATAAAACGGTTTTTTGTTTTGCTGCTGTTCCGCCTTGTACAGAGCTTCTTCAATGCTCTTTCCCTGCGCCGTATAAATTTTAGCCTGCCCTTCCACCGAGGCCGTATCAGAATTCGGCGCACAGGTGAACACCACCAGTCCAGCCTGCACCTGCCCGCCGGACTCGTCCAGGTACACCATCTTCACAATGGCGCGTTCCCCCAGACTGCGGCTTTGCTTACAGCCGCACAGCAGCATCAAAAGCAGTGTCAACGCAATTATTTTATACGCGTTTTTTTGCATAGAAGCCCTCCATTACACAGCCGTACACCACCGTACATGCCAGCAGCACGGCCGTACCTGCCGTGAGTACCGCGCGCAGCGTCTCAGGCGGCGCGCCCGCACATACGGCCAGCAGCACGGCAAGCAATCCCACAGCATATCCGCAGGTTTTGCCTCCGCGCTGGCTATGGGGCAGCAGCGGTGTAAGGGCGCTCTGCACGCCGTAGGCGAGCGCTGCTACCTTACACAGCTCCGCCAGCATCCACGCAGCAATGTGCAGAGCATCCAGACGGCGGAATACAGAAATGCTGCCCAGACGTGAAAGCGTATGGATGGTCTGCTGCTGCAGCTGCGCTTTCATACCCAAAACCGCCTCGGAGCAGAACGTCAGTCCGATATAAAATACGCACAGCAGCGCCAGCGTTTTGAGCAGCGGCCGGCGCTTCTCCCGGTTTGCATGCAGGCTCAGCAGACAGAACAACGGCAATTCCGGCGGCAGCGTAAAACCGCGCGCGGCCGTCCGCAAAACCTCTGGAAAATCAAATGGCTGAAAGGTAAGGTTCGACAGATGCACGCCGCCCAGGTTGGAGACCAGCATCAGTGCCATAGAGAGTAAAAAGAGGCCTGCGGCCAGACCGAGCACACGTACGATGCTTTCCAGCCCGCACCGCAGCGCATAAAACACCACAAGAAGAAACAGCCCGTATACCAACAGCTGCGGCATCGGCTCGTCGCTCACATAGCGAAAAAATGCCTCGGAACGCACCATCGCTGCCGCTCCCCCGGCGGCGAACAGCACCGCCGAAAGCGTGAGCAGCGCCTTGGACCCAAACGTAACGCCGCCCTTCAGCGTGGTGAAGGCTTCGCGCCGCAGCAACCCCAGCACGGGCAGAAGCAGTATGCTGACTACAGCCGTGTTGAGGACAGCGGCCAAAATCGCAATCTGCGCGCCCGCCGAGCCTCCGGAGGTAAATGGGCGCACAGCCATATCCACCGCCAATGAGAGGAACACCAGTGTACAGAGCTGTTTTGCGCTCACTGTTGTATGCTCGTTCATTGCGTCTCCCCCGTTTCCTTTCCGGGCAGCTGGTCAATGGAAAAATCTGCCCGCGCCAGCGTATGCCAGTTGCGCCGCAGCAGGCCGTCCCTCCAAAATGCACTGCTGCCCGGCGCGATGGGCGCTGTATACGGGATACCGAAAGAATTCATACCGCACATCCCCAGCAGCATACAAAACAGCAGCGTAACGATACCCAAAGGCCCCAGGAGGCCGCCGGCCAATATATACAGGATGCGCAGCACTGTGATCGGCTCGTACAGCGATGGCACTACAAAGGTGCAGATCGCTGTCATTGCGGCCACGATGACCACAGGTGTGCCCACAATGCCTGCGCTGACGGCAGCATCCCCTACGATGAGCGCCGCCACAAGGCTCACCGAATGGCCGATGGGCTTGGGCAGACGCAGCCCTGCCTCCCGCACGATCTCCAGCAGAAAATTGACAAACAGTGCTTCCATAAACAGCGGCAGCGGCGTGGCAAGCTCCGCAGACGCAACTTTGTACAGCAGTTCCGGCGGCAGCAGCTCCGGCGTGAAATTCGCAACGGACACGAACACGCCCGGCAGCATCACCGCGATGAGGAACGCAGAGTATTTCAGAATGCGGATAAGCGATGCAAAGTATGCTTTTTCGGAATAGTCGTCCATGCTCTGAAAATTCTCATTGAAAAAATAAGGCACGATCATAGCGAAAGGGCTTCCATTCGCCATGATAATGATTTTCCCCTCGCAGATTTTTGCGCAGGCAGTATCCGGCCGTTCCGTGTATCCTACCGATTGAAAAAATGAAAATCGGCTTTTCTGCAAAAACGCCGCCAGATAACCGGTATCGAACAAAAACGGCAGCTTAACCGATTCCAGCCTGCGCTTCACAGTGGAAAGCATCTGCTTCGGGACAAGCTGTGTGTTGTATAAAAGCGCAATTTCCGTTTTGGTATGTTCCCCCACTGTCATCGTTTCCACCATCAGCTCACCGCTGCGTATCAGACGCCGCATCAAGCTGATGTTCACACGAAGCGGTTCTGTAAAGCCTTCCCGCGAGCCACGGACATTCCCTTCCCCGCTTGGCTCCTGCACCGAGCGGAACTGCATGCTCTGTGTAGAAAGAACCAGCCCCCGTGCTACGCCGTCGATCAGAATGACACTGGTGCCCGCCGTCAGCTGCGCACGCGCATCTTCCACACAGACAACGCTTTTGCTCTCCAGCGGAATGGCCGTCTGCTTGAGGATATAGTCAAACAGCTCTTCCGGAGTCTCCGGCTGAACGTCCGGCTTACTCAAAACGTCGAGCATCATGATCCAGAGCCGCTCTATACTGGAAAGCCCCTCAAACATGCAAATACAGGCCGGATATCCCATCAGTGTGATATCCTTTGTATAAAAATCCGTCGCTGTGCCGAACAGTCCCTTGAGCGCGAGCTTGTTGTCCAAAAGGCTTGTCGTTAATGTCTGTTCCAAATGCATCCCCTCCCGTGCCCTTAGTATGGCGGGAGCAGGATAAATTTAGTCAAACCGGGCAACATTCAATAACAGCGGCCCGCTGTGGGCCAATACATTGAAAAGGAGTCCGCCATGGCAATCCTGCTGTTCCGCACCTTGCTCGTTTATGTGCTCATTATCGGCGCAATGCGCCTGATGGGCAAAAAACAGCTCGGCGAGCTGCAGCCCTCCGAGCTTGTTTCCACAATTTTGATTTCCAATCTTGCTTCTATCTCAATTGAATCGCCGGAGCTCCCGCTCATCGGAAGCGTGGTTCCCGTGTTCATCATTGTCGCAACGGAAATACTCCTGTCCGCGCTGTGTGTGCGGTCCCGACGCGCTGCAAAGCTGGTCTCCGGCAGCCCGCGCGTCATCATCCGGAACGGCGTGATCGACCAAGCCACTTTGTTCGATCTGCGCTTTACCGTGGACGACCTGCTGGAAGCGCTGCGTGGCAAGGACGTATTTGAGCTTTCAGATGTCGCTTTCGCCATTGTGGAAACCAATGGAAGCGTGAGCGTGCTGAAAAAGTTTCCGCGCGATACGCCCTGCAACAAAGACCTTCACATTGAACCGCCCACGGCAAAGCAACCGTCACTTCCTTTGCTGGTGGACGGCGTGCTGAATCCCGTCAATATGCGGCTTTACTCTGTGGATGCGGACTGGATAGACGCTCAGTGCCGCAATGCGGGGCTCGCACGGAAGGACGTGCTTTTATTTTTGTGCAACGACGCCAAAGAGACGAGTATCGTAAAAAAAGAAAGCCGGTAAAAACCGGCTTTCCGCATCGTTTTTAAGGAGATGTTTTCATGCGCAGGATACGCATTGCGATCTTTATTCTGCTGCTTGCCGCAGCGCTTTCGGCCGCCAGCCACTTTGCAGTTTTTCGTGTAACACAATCTGTCCAGGCCCAGCTTTCCGGGATACGCGAAGCCGCAGGCGCGCAGAATTACGAAAACGCCGCACACCAAATCGACGCATTGCTGGAATACTATGAAACACGCCAGCATCTGCTGGAATTCTTCATCCGGCGTGAAACCGTCACATCCGCTTCAGTCAGCCTGCATGGCCTGTCAGCCTATGCGAACGGCGAAACCATACAGGACCTGTTCAGCGAGATCGACAAAGCAAGCGAGCAGATCCATGCCATGGAGCATTTATTTTTCAGCATCTTCTGACGCGGTGTCACGTCCCTGTGTGGCACGCTTATTCAGCAGGTCCTTCAATTCGTCCATAAAGGTGTTGATATCTCCGAACTGGCGATATACCGACGCAAAGCGCACATAAGCTACTTCGTCGATATTTTTCAGCTCCTGCATGGCAAGTTCGCCCACATGAATGGACGTGATCTCCCGCTCGTAGGAATTGAGCAGCGCCTGTTCGATATTGTCCACGGCGTCCTCCAGCATCTGATACGACACCGGCCGCTTTTCGCAGGCCCGCATCATCCCGTTCAGCAGCTTCTGACGGTTGAACGCTTCACGCGACTTATCCTTTTTCACCACCATAAGAGGCACGGTCTCCACGATCTCGTAGGTGGTGAACCTTTTTTGACATACAAGACACTCCCGGCGGCGGCGGATGCGTTCTCCGTCGTCAGCCGGCCGGGAATCGATCACTTTGGAGTCTATCTCACCGCAATAAGGACATTTCATGGGCACTGCTCCTTTTCCGAGCCGGATGCTACGGAGCATCCGGCATAAATTTTGTTCACCATCGCCGCAGAAGCCAGCAGCTCATCCATTGAGGAAAAACCGCTTCGGTACAGCTCGATGATGATGTCTCCCGCAAAACCGCCGCGCCTGAGTTCCCTGAAAAACGGTTCAAGTGCCAAGCCGCCCGTACCCGGCGCTGTACAGTCGTTTTGCTGTGTATAATCGCTCAAATGGACATGCGCGATTTTTCCGCGCATCGCATCCAGCATTTCCTCCAGCTGCACTCCGGCACGCCGCTGCTGCTTTACATCCAGAACAAATGAGACATCGTCCCCCGTATATTCCCGCATTTGACGCACATATTCCGGCAGGCCGCATTTGCAGCGCACCACGTTTTCCTGACAGAAATCAACGCCATATTCCCGCGCTGTCCTGCGCAGCAGCAGATAATTTTCGCAATGCCTTTGAAACGGAAACGGCGTCTGCCTGTAATCGCCGTGGAACACCACGCGTGGGATTCCCAGCACACGGCATACCTCAAAATAACGCCGATAGATACGCAGGCCGTCCTCCAACCTGCCGCCGTATTCAGAAGCGAAGAAAAATGTTTCCATCCCCGACGTAAAGGGGTGCAGAGCGGCGGCGCGCATGCCCGCATCCTGAAGGACCGACCGCAGGCGCTCTGTATAAGAAAGCTCCAGTTCACTGAATGTGTTGAGAAAGATCTCCACCGTTTCCACGCCTGCGCCGCGCAGTGCGGACAGCGCCTCTGCTGTTTCCTGCGGGTAAAAGCAGGAAGTGGATATTCCGCACTGCATGGTCAAAACACCTCGCTTGATTGCTCTTATTATGGCACAGTCCCGGCCTTTTTGCAAGCAAAAAGCGGACGCATCCAAGATACGTCCGCTTGGTATTCCCTATTCAGGCCTTTTTCTTGCGGGGCTTCGCTTTTTTGTGCAATTCCCATTCCACCCACAGCGGGCCGGCAATACAGATTGTGCTGTAAACACCGGAGATCATGCCAATGATGAGCGGGAACGCAAATGTAAAGATACTGTCCAACCCGAACACCACAGACACGACGCATACAGTACCCAACGCCAGCAGCGTGGAAATGGTCGTATTGATGGAGCGGCGCAGGCTCTGATTGATGCTGTTGTTCACAAGCGTGGCAAAATCCATCGAATTACCGTACAACTGGCGGTTCTCACGCACACGGTCATAAATAACGACTGTATCATTGATGGAATAACCCAAGATCGTGAGCAGTGCCGCAATAAAGTTCCCGTTGAGGGGGATGCGCATGACGACGAACACGCCATATACCACGATCAGGTCATGCACCAGAGCCACAACAGCCATGCTGCCCGCAGGCCAGCCGCCGATTTTCTTAAAGCGGACGGCGATGTAGACCAAGATCAACAGCGAAGCCGCCACAACGGCCACGATGCTCTTGGCAAAGAACTCCTTACCGATGGTCGGGTCCACATTATTCAGCGAAAGCTGGCGAAAGCTGTTATCCGAATAGTTTTCTTCCAGCCTGACACTCAAGGCTTCCACTGTGGCGGTTTCCACCGTCTGTGTGCCCGGCATGGAAATCGTCAGCGTCTGTGCGTCGGACGCAATGCTGCTGCCGGTCTGCAGCGTTACGTTGCTGCCCAGCGTACTTTCAATATCCTTTTGCACCGCAGAGATATCCAGCTCACCCGTATAGCTGTAGGTAAGCATCGCGCCGCCTTTGAACTGGATATCCATTTCAACGCCGAAAATCACGCTGAACAGAAGAATGAATACGATCAGCACGGCGGAAAAGATGAAGAACTTTTTGCGGTTCCCAACGATGTCATACTGTTTTTTCATTCTTTACCCCTCCATACAAAACCGGGTTGCGCATGCATTTCAGCTTGGAGATGCCCTTCAGCATCACGCGCGTGCAGATAACGCCGAACACAAA
Organism: Ruthenibacterium sp.; assembly: GCF_017421385.1. Taxonomy (NCBI): domain Bacteria; kingdom Bacillati; phylum Bacillota; class Clostridia; order Eubacteriales; family Oscillospiraceae; genus Ruthenibacterium; species Ruthenibacterium sp. The sequence continues at coordinate 143,458 of NZ_JAFOIN010000092.1, forward strand.
GTTCAGCAGCACGCCCACCAGCAGCGTATACCCGAAGGAATAGATCGTGCCCGCCGTAGAGGGGCCGAAGGCAAAGAAGATCGGCTTGAGCATCCTGGCGAAAAAGCCGTCTGTGGGGCCAAACGCACCCATCAGCATCACCGCGACGATGATGACCGTGACGTTGCCGTCGATGACCGGCGCAAGGCCGCGGTCGAAGCCGGCGCGGATGGCGCCGTCGATGCTCTTGCCGGAGCGGATCTCCTCCTTGATACGCTCGGCGGCGATGACGTTGGCGTCAACACCCATACCGATGGCAAGGATGATGCCCGCGATGCCCGGCAGCGTCAGCGTGAAGCTGTTGAGCACAGAGAAATAGCCGGATACGAATGCCAGCGTCATGGCCGTCTGCCCCAACAGCGCAATAACCGCCACCGCGCCGGGCAGACGGTAATTCGCAATCATGAACAGCGCCACCAGCACGAACGCGACCACGCCTGCGATCACCATGGCCTGCAGCGAGTTTGCTCCCAGGCTGGGGCTGATCGTGCTGTAATTCTCGGCCGTAAGCGCAAACGGCAGCGCGCCGGAATTGATCTTGTTTGCCAGAGAGATGGCTTCGTCGCGCGTCTTGTCATCCGAACCGTTCAGTGTGATCATGGCGTTTCCGTCCGTGATTGCAGAGTTAACGGTGGGATAAGAGATCATCGTGTCGTCCATCCAGATAGAGATGGTTCCCTTGGACTCCGAAAGGCGCGTGGTGGCCTCGGCAAAGCTCTCTTTGCCGGAATCGTTGAGTTCCAGCGAAACATAATACTGGCCGTATGTAGCGCTGTTCGCATTGTTGTCCACGGCAGCGGTCGCGCTTTTGATGTCCTTGCCCTCAAGGATGATGTTCTCCGCCGTCACACCTGTGGGCTTGCCCTCGCTGTCCACTTCTTTACCCTCGCGGAATGTGAGCACCGCAGTGGCGCCGATCTCCTGGATCGCGGACTCGGGGTTGAAATCCGTCTCACCTTCCTTCCACGGAAAACGAACGATGATACGGTCCTTATTGTAATCCGTATACACTTCGTTGTCCGTGATGTTCAGGTTCACAAGGCGCTGCTGGATGACGGACTCCGCCGCGGCCATCTGCTCGTCCGTTGCGTCGTAGTCGTCGGCCGGCATGAACGTCACGTCCACGCCGCCTCGGATGTCGATGCCGAAGCGGATGTCCTGCGCGCCCTTCACCCAAATTTTTGTTGTGTCGCCATACTGCGTGCTGATGCCCAGGAACGCGGTAAACGCGAACACGACGATCAGGACCGCAACAACAAAAAATTGCCAGGGTTTCCCTTTTGTCTTCATGGTGTTCCTCCAGAAATGAAATTATCTATCCTACCGCGGCGCGGGGCCCAGGCGCAAAGCGCCGGGACATCACTGCCGCTGCAATAGCTTTTCCAGCGTGGCGATACGCACACACACGCACAACAGCCGGGAAGCGGTCTCCAGTTCATCCAGCGGCGGGAACGTGGGCGCGATACGGATGTTGCTGTCCTGCGGGTCCACGCCGTAAGGATAAGCGGCCCCGGCATCCGTCAGCACAACGCCTGCTTCCCTGCACAGCTGGACCGTACGTTTGGCACATCCGCCGAGCGTATACAGGCTGAGGAAATAACCTCCGTTGGGCTTTGTCCAGCGGGCAATACTTCCACAGCCGGAGAGGCCCTCGTCCAATATCGCGAGCACGGCCCTGAACTTCGGCTCCAGAAGCGCACGGTGCTTTTCCATATGGGCGGCCAAACCATCCATATCCTTCAGAAAACGTATATGACGAACTTGGTTCAGCTTATCAAAGCTGATGATCATCGGGAACATGTTTTTAAGGATATAGTCGATGTTGCGGCGGCTGGCGGCCATTGCAGCTACGCCTGCGCCCGGGAATGTCACCTTGCTCAGTGAACAGAACATCAAGGCACGGTCCTCATGGCCGGCCTTGCGGCATTCTTCCAGCATGTTCAAGATCACGTCATGGGTATCGGTCAAATGATGCACGCAGTATGCATTGTCCCACATGATCTTGAAATCAGGCGCGGCGGTTTCCATCGCGGCCAGCCGGCGCACGGTTTCATCACTGTAACTGTATCCGTCCGGATTGGAATACAGCGGCACGCACCAGATTCCCTTTACCGCCTCATCCTTCACAAGCGCTTCCACACAGTCCATATCCGGCCCTGTGGGAAGCATGGGAACGGTGATAAGCTCAAATCCGAAATATTCCGTCACACGGAAGTGACGGTCGTAGCCCGGCGCAGGGCACAAAAATTTAGGCCTGCCGCACGCATTCCACGCGGCAGGGCTATCGGCAAAGCCCAGGCGCCATCCCAGGTCGATCAGGTAATACATCATATTCAGGCTGGAGTTTCCGCCCACGATCACCTCATCCGGCTGTGCGCCCAGAATATCGGCAAAAAAGCGGCGTGCCTCCGGCATGCCTTCCAGGTTGCCGTAATTGCGCGAATCGATCCCCGTCTCACCTTTGTAATCCGTGATGGTAAGCAGGTCCATCGAAAGATCCAACTGGTCCGGCGCGGGTTTCCCGCGTGACATATCAAGCTTCAAACCTTTCGCCGCATACTCCTCATAAATCTTGCGCAGGCTGTCCAGTTCCTGCGCGCACTGCCGGCTGTCCATAGCAAAATAATCTGCCATGTTTCTTTTCCCCTCTCTCGTCCATTTCCCTCATGCGATACTTCCCGGAGCGTCCCCAAAGCCGGAACGCTTCAACTGTGCGGCACGTCAAAAAAGCAGGCCGGCACAAGATATTATTATAATATAAACGGCGCGATTGTACAAGTTGAAACGCAATTTTCCCTCCATTTTACGCAAAAAAGTTACAGCGCGCAACGCGCGCTGTAACTTTTCGGGGTGTTTTCTTTTAAAATCAGATGCGCTCCACGCCGAGTGTGACCGATTCTCCGTTGACGTCCCACTCCTTGGTGTAGCCTGCGAGGCTTCCTGTGCACACCGCATCCGCCAGAATATCGCCGCCTACCTGCGCGCTGTTTGCTGCGAGCAGCGCCTCGATCTTTCGGTTGCCGGAGGCATAGGCCCGGATATGGTCTTCCACATGAAAGCCCGCTTCCTTGCGCATGGTTTGGAATTTGCTCACAAGCTCACGCACAAAGCCCTCTTCGATGAGCGCTTCCGTCAGCTCCGTATCAATGGCCACCGTCACGCCGCCGTCCTCAACGGTGAAGTACCGGTCAGACTGCGTCATCTCGATGAGCAGGTCCTCCGGCGCCAGTTCAACGGCTCCCCCCTGCAGTTCCAGACGGAGCACGCCGTTTGCATCCAGTTCTTTTTTTGCTGCACTGCCGTCAAGCTCCATCAGCGCGGTGCGGATCTCGCCCAGGCGCTTGCCGTATTTGGGGCCCAGCGTCTTGAGCTGGGGCTTGAAGCTGTACGAGGTAAACGCGGAAACGTCCTGCGTGAAGGTCACGGCCTTGATGTTCAGCTCATCCTCGATGATCTCTTTGTAGAAATCTCCCAGCTCCTCCTCCGCTTTCACAAACATCTGCGCCAGAGGCTGGCGGTTCTTACGGTTTGAACCGTTGCGCGCCGCCCGGCCCAGCACCACGATTTTGAGCACAAGGTCCATATCCCGCTCCAGCTGCGCGTCGATGCGGCGCTCGTCCGCTTCGGGGAAACCGCACAAGTGAACGCTCTCCGGCGCGCCCTTATCCAGGCTGCGCAACAGATTTTGGTAGATGCTCTCCGCCATGAAAGGGATCATGGGCGCGGCAGCCTTGCTTGTGGTCACAAGAGCGGTGTACAGCGTCATATAGGCGTTGATCTTATCCTGCGGCATGTCTTTGCCCCAGAACCGTTCGCGGCTGCGGCGCACGTACCAGTTGCTCAGATCATCCACAAACTCCTGCAAGCTGCGCGCCGCCTCGGGAATGGCGTAAGCTGCCAGATTTTCATCCACGGATTTTACCATAGAGTTCATTTTGGACAAGATCCATTTGTCCATCACAGACAATTTGTCGTATTCCAGCGCATATTTCGTAGCGTCGAATGCATCGATGTTGGCATACAGCACATAGAATGCATAGGTGTTCCACAGCGTACCCATCAGCTTGCGCTGGCCTTCCTGCACGCCTTTGTCTGAAAAGCGTTTGGGCAGCCAAGGCGCCCCGTTCGTATAAAAATACCAGCGAATGGCGTCCGCGCCGTACTTCGCCAGCGCCTCGAACGGATCGACCGCGTTGCCCTTGGACTTAGACATCTTCTGGCCGTTTTCGTCCTGTACCAGCCCCGTGACAACAACATTCTTATAGGGCGCCTTGTTGAAAATCAGCGTGGAGATAGCCAGCAGCGAATAGAACCAGCCTCGGGTCTGATCCACGGATTCAGAAATAAAATCCGCCGGAAACTGCTGCTCGAACAACTCCTTGTTTTCAAAGGGATAATGGTGCTGTGCAAAAGGCATGGCGCCCGAATCGAACCAGCAGTCGATGACCTCGGGAACACGTTTCATCTGCTTGCCGCAGTGCGGGCACTTAATGGTGACCGCATCGATATACGGCCGGTGCAGCTCGATTTCGTCCGGGCAGTTATCGGACATGGATCTCAGTTCTTCGATGCTGCCGACAGAATGGCGGTGACCGCACTCGCATTCCCAAATATTCAGCGGCGTGCCCCAATAACGGTTGCGGCTGATACCCCAATCCTGCACGTTTTCCAGCCAGTCTCCAAAGCGACCCTTGCCGATGCTCTCCGGCACCCAGTTGACGGTATTATTGTTGCGGATGAGATCCTGCTTTACCTCCGTCATTTTGATGAACCAGGAATCGCGGGCATAGTAGATGAGCGGTGTGCCGCAGCGCCAGCAGTGCGGATAGCTATGCTCAAATACCGGCGCGCTGAACAGCAGGCCGCGCGTTTCCAGATCCCTGAGCACTTCCTTGTCCGCTTTTTTGCAGAACATACCCGCCCAAGGGGTTTCTTTGGTCATCTCGCCCTTTGCGTCCACAAGCTGCACCAGCGGCAGGCCGTATTTACGTCCCACATTCGCATCGTCCTCACCGAAAGCCGGCGCGATATGCACGATGCCCGTGCCGTCCGTCAGCGTGACGTAACCGTCACATACCACATACCAGCACTTTTCCTTCGGCTGTACGAATGCGAACAGCGGCTCGTATTCTTTATATTCCAGATCGCGTCCTGTATAGGCCTCCAACACCGTATAAGCGCCCTCGCCCAGTACGGTATCCGCCAGAGCCTCCGCCAGATAATAGACGGTGCCGTCCCCGTTCATGCGCACCTTGACATAACGCTCATCCGGGTGTACGCACAGTGCAACATTGGAAGGCAGCGTCCAGGGCGTGGTCGTCCACGCAAGGATGTAAGCGTCTTCATCCTTCACCTTGAATTTGGCGATGGCGGAGCGCTCCTTCACGTCCTTGTACCCTTGTGCCACTTCATGGCTGGACAGCGGCGTCCCGCATCGCGGGCAATAGGGCACGATTTTAAATCCCTTGTAAAGCAGGCCCTTTTCCCAAATGTTTTTCAGCGCCCACCACTCGGATTCAATGTAGGCGTTATCATAAGTGACATAAGGGTGCTCCATATCCGCCCAAAAACCAACCGTGTGAGAAAAATCCTCCCACATGCCCTTGTATTTCCAAACGCTCTCCTTACACCTCTGGATGAACGGCTCCAGGCCGTATTCCTCGATTTGTTCCTTGCCGTCCAGCCCCAGGAGCTTTTCCACCTCCAGCTCCACAGGCAGGCCGTGCGTGTCCCATCCTGCCTTACGGGGCACCATGCAGCCTTTCATCGCGTGATAACGCGGGATCATATCCTTAAAGGCGCGTGTTTCCACATGGCCGATATGGGGTTTTCCGTTGGCTGTCGGCGGGCCGTCATAAAATGTATATGTCCGGCCGTTTCTGCGCGAGTCGATGCTCTTTTCGAAGATCTGGTTGTCCTCCCAGAACTTCTCCACAGCCTTTTCCCGCTCGATAAAATTCAGATTTGCGGATACCTTGTCATACAACACGTCAAAATCCTCCTGCAGCAAGTTTGCTTTTTTATGAAACCACACACGACGGCGCTTACCGCATGCGTTCCTGCTTTTGAAACGTCTTTCACTGTCAAATACAAAAAAATGCCTCCGTCCTGCGAACAGGACGAAGACATTGCTTCGCGAACCACCTATTGCAGCGTACCAGCATACGCGCTTTCGATAACGGTGAAAAACCGGCATGGCTTACTAGCGGTTCAGCCTGCAGCTCCGGAGGGATATTCGGCAGAGTACTACTTGCACCGGGCTTCCACTCTCCCCGGTTCGCTTTGGCTTTTGCACGGTGCTTACTGTCTCCATCAGCGCCTTTTTCCTTGTACCTTTTATATATAGCACAAGCCCGCGAAAAAGTCAAACAAAACACACCGAAAATCTTTTGCGTGCAGCACCATGCTAGCCGGCGTGACGCGCGTCTTCGGCGCATTCCGCAGACAGCACCGTATAGCCGCCCGCCCGGACAGCTTCTTTCAACTGTCCCAGATCCGGCTTTTCCTTGCAGTGCACGTTTGCCCGCGCGCCGGCCACGTCCGCCTCAGCCCAGTATCCGTCCATGCGGTTGATGGCATTTTCCACACGGCGCGCGCAATTTGCACACACCATGCCGTCTATTTTCAGAACAGCATGATAGGGATAATGGCTCCTGTTCCGGTCCGCCACGCGCACCTTTTTTTCTGCCGGCTCCCGTTCGCCGCAGCAGCCGCCGCCCTGCCGCAGTTTCTTTGCATAGGAGCGGATACCGAAGCACACGCACAATGTCAGCAGAACCAAAACGACCGCAGTCATCATAACGAACCTCCTTTTCCAAAGCAAAGGCCGCCGCAGCGCACGTGCAGCGGCCTTTACGGGCACCCCGGAAGAACCGGAATCAAAACACGGCATCATCAAACATTGATCTTGCCGTTCAGCTTGCCGGAGGCTGCCCCACCGCGCTTATAATCCGCGTTGTATTGATTGGGGCGTACCAGCATGTAGATCAGGAATGCAAGAACCAACAGAGCGGCAACAGTGCCGGCCCCGAACGCAGTCTCGCCTGTGATAAGACCTCCCAACTGATAGGTGATGAGCGAAACAGCATAGGCAAACACACACATGTATCCGATGGCCGCGAGCGTCCATTTCCCGTTGTTCATTTCGCGCTTGATGGCGCCCATAGCGGCGAAGCACGGCGCACACAGCAAATTGAACAGCATAAAGCTGTATGCGGACAGCTGCGTATAATGCAGCGCGACGGCAGACCAGAGATTCGCGTCATCTTCCGCAACTTCTTCGCCCACATGAAACAGCACGCCGAAAGTCGACACCACGTTTTCCTTGGCAATCAGGCCTGTGACGGTAGCCACGGTGGACTGCCAATCACCAAAGCCAAGCGGCGCAAAGATGAAGGACACAGCGCTGCCGACAACAGCAAGCAGGCTGCTGTTGTTGTCCTCCACCATGCCAAAGGAGCCGTCCGTAAAGCCAAAGCCCTGCAGAAACCACAATACAACGGAGGAAGCAAGAATGATGGTGCCTGCGCGTTTAATGAAGCTCCAGCCACGCTCCCATGTGGCATGCAGCACGTTTTTCGCACTTGGCACATGATAAGCGGGCAGTTCCATGACAAAGGGCGCCGGTTCGCCCGCGAAAGGCTTTGTTTTCTTCAGCATAATGCCGCTGATAACAATAGCTGCCACACCAATGAAGTATGCACTTACAGCCACAAGGCCGCTGCCGCCGAACAACGCTCCCGCAAACAGGCCGATGATGGGCATTTTCGCACCGCACGGGATAAAGCAGGTGGTCATAATGGTCATCTTGCGGTCGCGGTCATTTTCAATGGTGCGGGACGCCATAACACCCGGCACGCCGCAGCCGGAGCCGATGAGCATTGGGATGAAACTCTTTCCCGAGAGGCCGAATTTGCGGAAAACACGGTCCAGAATAAATGCAATGCGGGCCATGTAACCGATGTCCTCCAGAACGGAGAGCATCAGGAACAGTACAAGCATCTGAGGCACAAAGCCCAGCACCGCGCCCACACCGCCGATGATGCCGTCGACGATAAGGCCCGTGAGCCAGCCGGCCACGCCCCAGCCCTCCAACAGCGCGGCCGCTCCGCCCTGCAGCCATTCAGCGGCAAATACATCGTTTGTCCAGTCCGTCAAAAAGCTGCCGAACGGTCCCATGGCGATCCAATAGACCAGATACATGACTACGGCAAAAATCGGTAGCGCCAGAACGCGGTTTGTTACGATACGGTCGATCTTGTCGGAAGCCGTCATGCTGTGTCTGGCCGCCTTCTTTTTCACACAGTGGTCTACAACCTTGCTGATGTATGCATAACGCTGGTTTGTGATGATGCTTTCCGCATCGTCGTCCAGCTCTTTTTCGCAGTCTTTGATATGTGTCTCCAAATGCGTCATCAGACGGCTGCCGAGGTCCAGCTCCGCAGCCACTTTTTCATCGCGCTCAAAAAGCTTGATAGCGTACCAGCGCAGGTTCTGCGCATCCACTTTGTCGGAGATGGATTCTTCGATGTGGGCAATGGCATGCTCCACACTTCCCGTAAACACATGGGGCTGCTCATTGGCCGCGCGGCCCGAGGCGATGGCGATGGCTTTTTCCGCAACCGCCATACTGCCCTCGCCCTTCAAGGCGCTCGTTTCCATCACCGCGCATCCAAGCTCTGCGCCCAGCTTCGCGAGGTCGATTTTGTCTCCGTTTTTGCGCACGATATCAATCATATTCACCGCGATGACCACAGGGATACCCAGCTCCAGCAGCTGTGTGGTAAGGTAAAGATTGCGCTCCACGTTGGTGCCGTCCACAATGTTGATGATCGCATCCGGTTTTTCTTTCACCAGAAATCCGCGAGCGACCACTTCCTCCAGAGTATAGGGGCTGAGGGAATAAATGCCGGGCAGATCCTGGATGACGACATCCTTATGCCCTTTCAACCGGCCTTCCTTTTTTTCCACGGTAACGCCAGGCCAGTTGCCAACGTACTGATTTGACCCTGTCAGGTCATTGAACATGGTTGTCTTGCCGCAGTTCGGGTTTCCGGCAAGCGCAATGGTGATACTCATTTCTCTGCCTCCTCTTATTCATGAGCCGCCAGCAGTTGTTAGCTTACACTAACCCCTTTGCAGAAACGGACACTCATTCAACCTCGATCATTTCCGCATCAGCCTTGCGTACGCTCAGTTCATATCCGCGCACGTTTAGCTCCATCGGATCACCCAGCGGGGCTACCTTGCGCACATGCAGGTCAACGCCTCTGGTGATTCCCATGTCCATGATACGCCGCTTTACCGGGCCCTCGCCGTACAGTTTTTTCACCCTTACGGTCTCTCCCACCTTTGCGTCCTTCAGTGTTTTCATTTCGGTTCCTCCTTTAAATCATCACACGGTTCGCCAATGTTCTGTCCAGCGCGATACGGCTTTCCTTCACCTGAAGAATCAGATTTCCCGCAATCTCGCTCACCACCGTGACAGAACCGTCTACTACGAATCCCAACTCCGCCAGATGCTGACGCACTTCGTCCTTGCCGGTAATTTTTCGAATCGTCACCGTTTCGCCCGGTTTTGCCATCGTCAAAGGCATCACTCCCCTTGCCTCCTTCCCAAACGCTGTTCAAGCGCAAAAGTTAGTTTTAACTAACCTCTTTCAACAGCATGAAGTTTACCACGACTAACCAAAGTTGTCAATAGCTAACCCCATAATTTTGCTCCATTTTTCCCGAACTTGCTAAAAGTTCGGGATTATGCTACTCTTTAATTATCAATAATGTGTCAAAGGGAGGCACACGCATGCAGATCCATGAATCATCCGAGGATTATTTGGAAAGCATTTTAATGTTAAAAGAGCGCAAAGGCTTCGTGCGCTCCATTGATATTGCGAACGAGCTGGATTATACCAAAGCGAGTGTCAGCATCGCCATGAAAAAGCTCCGGGAAAACGGCTATATCGAAGTGGATGCTGAAGGTTTTATCACCCTCACACCCGCGGGCCACAAAATTGCAGCCCGAATTTACGGCCGCCACAAGCTGCTGACGGAATTCTTTGTCCGCCTGGGCGTGAGCCAGGAGACCGCTGCGGCAGACGCCTGCAAAGTTGAGCATGACCTGAGCGAGGAAACTTTTGAAAAACTGCTGCTCCATGCACAGAAAAACTCCGAGGACCCAGGTACACGCTGAACAGACTGTGTATATCCTGTTGGGCAGCGGCAGATACCTGCCGCCGCCTTTTCTGCTCCCTGCCGGAATATTGCCCCAATTTTTTTGATATGCGCCAAATTCCCCTTGAATCATTCATACTTATCAGGTATACTTAAAATAGTTAGCATATGCTAATCGTTTTATTGAGACATTATGGAAAGGGAGCGCTTTTATGAGCTTAATGATTCAAAGCATTCACGGACGCGAAATTATTGATTCCCGGGGAAACCCCACGGTTGAGGCGGTCGTCCTTTTGCAAAACGGCGTCAGCGGCACAGCTGCCGTCCCCAGCGGCGCTTCGACCGGACAATTTGAAGCTTTGGAGCTGCGCGATGCAGACCCCGCCCGTTTCGGCGGAAAGGGCGTGCTGCGCGCTGTGAAAAATATCAACACTGAAATATGCGCCGCACTGACTGGCATGGACGCTTCCCATACCGGGGCGATCGACACGGCCATGCTTCGCCTGGACGGTACGCCGGACAAATCCCGGCTTGGCGCAAACGCGATTTTGGCGGTTTCTCTCGCCAGTGCCCGGGCCGCGGCAAACGCGCTGGGCCTTCCCCTGTACCGGTTTTTGGGCGGCGTCAGCGCCGATGTACTTCCTGTACCGATGATGAACATTCTCAACGGCGGCGCGCACGCAGCCAATAATATCGATGTACAGGAATTCATGATCATGCCGGTAGGCGCGCCCAGTTTTCACGAGGGGCTTCGTTGGTGCACCGAGGTGTTCCACAAACTGGCCGCGATTCTGAAAGCGGAAGGGCACTCCACCGCTGTCGGCGACGAAGGCGGCTACGCGCCGAATCTTGAGAGCGACGAAGAAGCCATCCAATATCTGCTGCGCGCCATTGAGGCTGCTGGTTACCGCCCCGGCGAGGATTTTGTACTGGCTATGGACGCAGCCTCCAGCGAATGGAAAGATGAAAACGGCTATTTCCTGCCAAAGAAAAAAACGCACTTCACCACAGATGAACTGATCGATCACTGGAAAGCTCTGTGCGAAAAATATCCCATCCGGTCGATTGAGGACGCGTTGGATGAAGAGGACTGGGACGGGTGGAAAAAGCTCACGGAGGTGCTGGGGAGCCAGGTGCAGTTGGTGGGAGACGACTTTTTTGTCACCAACACGCAGCGTCTTCAGAAAGGCATCGACCGGAAATGCGGGAATTCTATCCTTATTAAACTGAATCAGATCGGTACTCTGACAGAGACCATGCAGGCTGTCAAGCTGGCGAAACGCGCCGGCTATACAGCCATCGTCTCTCATCGCTCCGGCGAGACAGAGGATACCACCATCGCGGACCTTTCCGTAGCATTGAATGCCGGCCAGATCAAAACAGGCGCACCCAGCCGCACCGAACGCGTGGCCAAATACAACCAGCTGCTGCGCATCGAAGAAGAACTTGGCTCCGGCGCCAGATATTTGGGACGGGGCTGCTTTGCAAAATAGTTCCCGATCACAGCAGCGCGTTTCCCTGTATGTAAGTATGTAAAAATGCCCTCCGGCGGACTACTCTGCCGGAGGGCATTTATTCAGTTGCTTCAAAAATCAGGCTTCTTCAAACTGATCTTTGCCCACGCCGCAAACAGGGCAGACCCAGTCTTCGGGAACATCCTCCCACTTGGTGCCCGGCTCCACGCCGTTATCGGGGTCGCCAGCCGCCTCATCGTAGATGTACCCGCAAACAGTGCAGACATATTTCTTCATTGCAGCAAAACCTCCATTTATTTCTTCTTTCTGTCCGGCATTCCAAGGCACAAAAGCAAAATTGGAAATATATGCCTTTTCAGCCTGATGTCATTATAGCACGCAGGCTTGCAGGACGCAAGCGAATTTTTTGCGCAGCACAGACAGCCGTTTTTTACGCACAGGCTCAGTCAAGAAACGCCTCGTTAAGCGTAACACCGAATTCTCCTGCGATGGCGCGCAGATTGTCGTCCGAGATGGTCTGACATATTTTCCCCTGCCCTGCGCTTTGTGCCAGAACCCATATCTGTGCCGCCTTTTCAATGGTATGCATCAAGCCGAAGGTGGTATCAAAATCCGGGCCGGAACAAAACAAACCGTGATGCGCCCATACCGCTGCGTCGTACTGTTTCATTAATTCCGACGTAGCTATGGCGATGTCTGCGCCGCCCGGCACCATCCAGGGTACGACGCCCACACCGCCCGGGAAAACCACCGGGCATTCTGTAGCGCTCTGCCACAAGGCACGGGTGAAATCCCGCGCCGTCAGCGGCAGGACATATGTCATAGCGATCAGGTTCGGCGTGTGGGCATGATAAATAACACGGTATACCCCCTCCGTCGCGGCCGCACGCACGCTGTGGTTCATAAAGTGGCTCGGGAATTCGCTGGTCGGCTTTGCGCCGTCTTCCAGGCCCCATACGATACGCCAGGCTCCGCCTGCGCTGTCGATCTCTACGATACCGATATTATGTGCCGGGTCCAACGCGACGTTGCGGAAATACTTGCCGCTGCCCGTGGTGAGAAAGTATTCCCCCGCCAGGTTCTTCCCCGTTACACCCATGCTCACCCATTCTCCCGCCGTTCGGAAGTAAGGACGGCACTGCTCTACCTCCTCCGGCCGCATGCGGTAGGTCAGATTTCCGCCGTTACGCTCGTGCCAGCCCTGCTCCCAACCGTCCGTGCACATGCGGATATAGTCCTGCACGATTTTTACATCCAAAATTCCCATTGCTGTTACCCTCTTCTGCTTAAAACTTCTTTTTCGTACTGTGTCACCGCGGCATACCAATCTCCGTCTGCGGGCACGCCCTGCCGGCGGCAGTATTCTGCCCAGACGTCACCGAAGGGAAGCGTCTTCGCTTCTTCCATCAGCACCATTTTCTCTGTGAAGTTCGCCCCGTCCTGCAGCTGCCTGAGCTTTTCATCCGGCTGCAGCAGAGCAAACAACAGCGCCTTCTGCGCGCTGCGCGTGCCCACCACCCAGGCTGCCACACGGTTGATGGAGGCATCGAAGAAATCAAGACCGATAAGCACCCGGTCCAGCGCGTCGTTGCGCACGACCTCTTTCATGATTTCCCGTGTTTCATCGTCGAACAGCACCACATGGTCCGAATCCCAGCGAACCGGGCGCGTAACATGCAGCGGCACCTTGTCAAAGAAGCACAGCATGGCCGGGATCTTGTCGCTTATGAGTTCCGTGGGATGGTAATGGCCCGCATCCAGCAGATTATACACACCCGGGTGTGTGGCTGCATACGCCGTGTAAAACTCATTGGAGCCTACGGTCATGCTTTCCAGCCCGATGCCGAACACCTTGCTCTCTACACAGTCTATGACGTTGGGGCACGGCTCTGCAAACACCTCGTCCAGCGCCGCCTTCAGGCGCAGCCGCGGGCCCATGCGGTCCGCCGGAATATCCTTGAAGCCGTCCGGCACCCATACATTGTTGAGCACCTGATCCCCCAGCTCTTCGCCGATACGCTGTGCAATGCGCCGGCTGGCCTTGCAGTGGTCGATCCAGAAACGGCGCACCGCCTCGTCCGGATGAGACAGCGTCAGCCCGTCCTTCACCATGGGGTGCGAAAAGCAGGTCGGGTTAAAATCGATCCCCAAGCTGTTTTCTTTCGCAAAATCCACCCACGGAACAAAGTATTTGTATTCCAGCCTGTCGCGGTCCACCCACTCCCCTTCCGGGAACACGGCATAGCTCGCATGCAGGTTGATGCGTTTTTTGCCCGGGATAAGGCCGGCAGCTTTCAGGAAATCGGCTTTCAGCTCTTCAAAATTACGGGCTTTGCCGGGGTAGTTGCCTGTTGTCTGGATGCCATCGCCAGCCTTACCATCCTTCTGGTCGAAGCCCGCCACGTCGTCTCCCTGCCAGCAGTGGATGGAAATGGCTTTCTCCGCCAGCCGTGCCAGCGCGCGTTCCACATCAACGCCGAAGCGCCTGTAACAGGCTTTTGCGTTCTCATAATCATTCATGGTGTTACCTCCTTGATATCAAAGCTTTGTCGGATCGCCGCCCTGGCAGCCTCCAAGTCATCAAACTCACCCGCTGCGATGAACTGTGCCATCAGGTTTCCCAACGCCGTCCCCTCCGTGGGCCCGGCGAACACCGGAAGACCTGTGGTCCGTGCCGTCAGCTCATTCAGATAACCGTCCTTGCTGCCGCCGCCCACAATGTTGATACTGGTATATACTTTTCCCGTCAGCGCGGACAGCTCCCGAACAGCGCCCGCATATCCGGCGGCCAGGCTGACATATACACATTGCATCAGCTCGCCGACGGTTTGCGGCACCGACTGTCCGGTCTGTACGCAAAATTGCTTCACCGCATCGGTCATACTCTCCGGTGCAAGGAAGCTGCTGTCATTGACGTCAACCCGGGACGTAAAATCCGCACATCCGCGCGCCTCCGCCTCCAGCTCCGCATAACTCCACTGCCGCTGTGCCGCCGTTTTTTTTGAACCCTCCACATAAGAAACGCCGTTCAACTCGCGCCGGATGGACTGGATCATCCAAAGGCCCATGATATTTTTCAGATAACGGTAGCGGTACCTGTAACCGCCTTCATTCGTAAAATTGGCCAGCATACTCGCCTCGCCGGTAATGGGGGCTTCGTTTTCCACGCCCAGCAGGCTCCAGGTTCCGCTGGAAATATACACCGCGTTTTCATCCCGGGCCGGCACGGCCAGAAATGCACTGCCGGTATCATGCGTAGCAGGCAGCAGCACGTCGCAGTCGAACCCAACTGCGCCCTGCACCTCCCCGGTAAAGCGCCCCACCCGTGCGCCCGGCAAATTCAGCGGACCAAAGATGCGCCGGGGCAGCCCCAGCGCTGCAATGACCGTGTCGTCCCAACCCCTGGTATAAGCGTTCACCAGCGCGGTGGACGTTGCGTTCGTATATTCGTTCAGCATATTGCCTGTGAGCAGATAATTGAAATATTCCGGTATCATCAGCAGACGGCTGGCAGCGGCCAGCTGTTCCGGGTGCTCACGCTGCAAAGCCGTCAGCTGATACGCGGTATTGAACACCTGCTTCTGGATACCCGTGCGGGCGTACAGCTCCGGGAACGGCAGGCCACGTTCCGCCTGTTCCATCGCGCCTTTCGTGCGTTTGTCCCGATACGCCACGGCGTCGCTCACAGGCCTGCCGTCGGCTCCCATCAGCACAAAATCCACGGCCCAGGTGTCTATACCCATGGTTTCGGGAACCTTATTTACAGCCTTGCACGCGCGCAGTCCCTCCAGAATGCTTTGCCACAGCTGTTCCGTATTCCAGCAGTCATGCCCGTTTTTCCGCACCTGAATGTTATCGAAGCGGTAGATCTCCTCCAGCATCATGCAGCCTTTCTCCACATGGCCCAAAATATGGCGCCCGGAGGATGCGCCGATGTCGATGGCAAGATGATATTTCACATGATCCCTCCTGCTCGTTCTGCCCGGTTCGGGTGTTCCGGCACGGCTCTGCCGTGCTCTTCTTTCATTATACTGCACAGGCGAAAACAAAATAAGGACGCGGTTTTCAAAATAACCGCGTCCTTATTTCGCATATTCATGTTGCATTTTCTGTTTTCCACAATTCTGACCGGTATTCCTTGGGGCTTTTGCCATACCGCCGCCGGAACACACGGTGGAAATAGCTGGTGTTGTCATACCCGACCTCAGCGCAGACCTCCTGTATGGTGAGCCGCGTCTCCCGCAGCAGACGCGCCGCTTTGTCCAGCCGCTTGTGCAGCAGAAGCTCCTTGAAGGTGCTTCCCGTGGCACGCTTCACTTCCGCACTCAGATAAGGCAGACCCACATGAAATGCAGCCGCCACATCGGTGAGGCTCGCCGCACGGTAGTTCTCTTCGATTTCCCGCAGCGCGGCCTCCACCATCGGGCTGCGGATGCTGCCGTTCCGGGACATGTCAATGCATTCCGTATAATGCATCAGCTGCAGCAGCAAAAGCCCCATCGTCACCTGATTGATACGCCGGGCACCCGGCTGGCGGTTCACCAACGTCCACACCATATTCTCCACAAGATTCTGCACCGGCAGCACCTCCCGCACCCGAAAATGCAGATAGCTGACGGCAGCCCCTCCGGTGTACAGTTCCCCCAGTAAAAAACGCGAAAGAACATTGTCCATCCCCGCCATATTGAACGCCTCGTCAAAGAACTGGGGCAGCACAATAAAATTGACGGCGATATCGCCCGCGTCCGCCCGCTGGATGGCATGGCTCGCGTGCCGGTTCAGGAACAAAAGCTCCCCGGCCTCCAGCGTCACAAGCGCATCCCCGTCGATGCGGTGCACCGTTTTTCCACGGCACATATACATGATCTCCACATAATTGTGGCTGTGCCTCGGAAACGGTGCGAAGCGCGTATGGGGGCGGATGGACATCAGCTTTCCCTTCCCCAGCATCTTTGCCGCATCCACCTCAAACGCACGGCCCGAGGCGTACAGCGCCCGGTCCACACCACGGCCCTGCAGCAGCTCCCGTTCTTCCTCAGTGATCTGCGCCAGACGCTGCAGCAGGACTGCATCCATTCGTATCACTCCCCGCGCATCCTGAATCGTCAGCTTTTCTTTATCATACAGGGTAAGAACGGCAGATGCAAGACCAGCCTGTGGAAATCTGCCGCGATTCAATCCCTGGTGCCTGCATCAGCCTGCGCTTCTTCATCCTCTTTCTGCGCAGCATTTTCCGCCTTTTCCAGAAAAGCATCCACGAATCTGTCCTCTATCTTTTTGTAGGCCAACACCGTCCCTTGTTCAATTTTCCTGTAAAGGCCAACAACCTTGCGCGCGAGCGCCGGTGTTTTTAATCTGTATTCGGGCATTTCCCATCTTCCTTTCTTACCGCATGGCGCGCAGTTCATCCACAAGCTCCGACAGCTGCTCCGGCGAAAACGTACTGCCGAGCATCATCGAAAGCCCTATCAGGCCCATAAATAAATCTTTCTTTCTGATGTGCATTTTCTTTCCTCTTTTCTTTTCGCAAATTGCAAGTGTAAGTTGGACACCTGCACGGTAGAACTTAGTGAATCAGAGCGTCGGTCAGGATGGAAGCCGCTGGCTTCCGTCCTGGGCGATGCTGCCGCAGCCTTCGGCTGCGTAAACAGAGTCGAGGAACTC